>JBGTHI010000427.1:0-7535 GCA_041746295.1 Myxococcaceae bacterium | reverse complement strand
GGACGCCGGTCCCGGGCTTCCGCCGCCAGTGCCGACTCCCACTCCGACGCTTGTGCCAGTGCCGTAGCTCCCTGTACTGACGCCGACCGATGGGTAGAGCAGAATGTCGTCGCGACGGGATTGCGAGCGCCGCTGATTCACTCCCGCTATCGTTCGCGGACTGCCGGGCCGCGCTCAAGGCGCATGGATACCGGATCCTCGCCTCGACCCTGGCCGAAGGGCACGGCACTCGGGAGAGCCTGTTCAAGCTGGAGTTCCGCGAGCCGACCGCCCTGATCTTCGGCAACGAGCGGCATGGGGTCTCCGATGAGGTGCTGGCCGGCGTCGATGGCACCTTCTGGATCCCGATGCGTGGCTTTACCCAGAGCTTCAACGTCTCGGTCGCTACGGCCACAGCGGTCTCCCGGGTGGTGGCCTGGCGCGAGGAGCAGCTGGGGCTCACCGGAGACCTGAGCGCCGAGGCGTCTGAGGCGGTGCGACAAAAGTTCCGGGTGCTGTCGGTCAAGCAGCGGAGGAAGATCTACCGGAGCCCGGCCGGTAAGGGTATCTGAATCAAGCCGCTCGCCCCCCGTCGAAGGAGCCTGGGTGAGCCGGTCAGTGGCTGTAAGGAAAAGGGGAGTGCACGTGCTGAGCTCAGTCCTTTGGGCCCTGATCGCAACCGCGGCTCCAGACGCCGGCCCGGCGCCATCCGAGAAACCGGTTCAGAAAACCGCCGTTGCGAAGGCTCCAGCTCCGATGACGGCCGAGGTCCGGAAGTGGGTGGACCGGATGCAGGCCTTCTATGAACGGATCGCGGACTTCACGGCCCATTTCGAGCAGCAGTACCGTTACAAGGCCTTCAACCGCGTGCAGAACAGCAGCGGTACGGTGGTGTTCAAGAAGCCGGGGCAGATGCGGTGGGAGTATCTCAAGCCGTCGCCCAAGACCTTCGTCCTGGCCCATGACCGGGTCTACGCTCACGACCCCGAAGCGATGACGGTGACCAAGGCCAATCTGGGCGCCGATCAACTCTCGGCGTCGGTGACCTTCCTGTGGGGCAAGGGACGGCTGGCGGATGAGTTCTCGATCGCCAAGCTTCCCGAGTCCGACTGCGCCGACTGCAAAGGCCCTGTGCTGGAAATGACTCCGCTGCGCAACGACCCCCGTTTCCGGAAGATCCGCCTCGAGATCGATCCCAGCTCAGCACAGGTCGCCCGAAGCACGGTGGTCGACCCCGACGGCAGCGAGAACAGCTTCCGTTTCTTGGAACTCAAGGTGAACCAGAAAGTTGGAGACGAGAAGTTCAAGCTAAGCCCTCCAGAAGGCACACAGATTGTCGATTTGACTCAGCGTTAGAATCTCACCTCGAGCGGCGGTAGAAGGCTGCAATGGGATTGGGATCTGTTGGAGGCAATCGGGCACCGCAACATCCGGGTGCGATTCGCGTCACCGCCGATGGTTACGGAAGAGTTCTTCCCGCGCACTTGGCTTTCGTCGAGGGGTCGGCGACCGACCACGAGTTCACCTACCGTCCCATCCAGGAGCAGCTGTCGCCTCTCCAAGGCAAGAACATCCTGGACTACGGCTGCGGCCCCGGCGTGCTCGCCCACCAGCTGGCAAGAGGGGGCGCGGCGTCGGTTGTGGGCGTCGACATCTCGGGCGAGCTGATCGAGAACGCGACCCGCAGGTATCCCTACGCTTCGAGCCCAAACCTCCGTTTTCAGCAGATCGTCAGTGGGGACCTCTCGAGGGTGCCGGGCACCGGTCACTTCGACGCCGCCGTCTGCTCCTTCGTGCTCTGCTTGATCCCCGACCGACAGGAGATCGTCGGCATTCTTCAGGGACTTCGGTCGGCGTTGAAACCCGATGGAACGTTGGTGATCACCGACGCCAATTGGGAGAAGAGCAACGGAGCCGACTTCGTCTCGTATGCGCTTCCCAGGGTGGACAAGCTCGAGTCGGGGATGCCGCTCATCGCGATCTTGAAGGGGCAGAAGGGACAGCCGGACCTGGAGGTTGAGGACTATTTCTGGTCGAAGCGGGACTACGCCGACATGCTCAAGGACGCGGGTTTCCAGGTGCGCTCGATCGATGAGCCGGTTGCGGATCCAAAGGACACCCGCGACTGGTTGGATGAGCGGCGCACTCCGCCCAACATCATTGTCACCGCCACCTCCGACCGGGCCTAGGCGGAGGCGGCCGCGGCCGCGCCTGACCGTTCCACAATCGTTGCCACCAGGTCGTAGTCGTGGGCTTCGGTCACTTCGACGGTGACGAACTCGCCCGGATAGGCGAACCCGTCATTGATGTAGACCTGCCCATCGATTTCCGGGGCCTGACCCTGGTGGCGGCCGACGAGAAGATGCTCCGACTCGGGGCTTGCCCCTTCTACCAGCACCTCCAGCCGCTGCCCCACCAGCTTCTTGTTCTGCTCGCGGTTGATCCGCTTCTGGATCGCCATCACCTCCCGCCAGCGCCGCTCGATGGTCTTCTGCGGCAGCTTGTCCTCGTAGTCATAGGCCGCCGTACCCTCTTCATCGGAGTACTGAAAGACGCCGAGTCGCTCGAAGCGCTGCGCCTTTACGAACTCCTTGAGCAGCTCGAAGTCCTCCTCCGTCTCGCCCGGCAGCCCCACGATCAGCGAAGTCCGCAGCGCAATCCCCGGCACCCGGTTTCGGAGCTTGGCAAGCAGCCCCTTCAGGAACTCCGAGTTCCGGCCGCGCTTCATCGACAAGAGCAGCTTGTCAGACGCATGCTGCACCGGCATGTCCAGGTACTTGGCGATCTTCGCCTCGGTGGCGATCACCTCCACCAGCTCGTCCGGGAAGACGCGCGGGTAGGCGTAGTGCAACCGGATCCAGCGCACCTCCACCTCGCACAGCGCCTTGAGTAGCTGGTGGAGCTTGGGCTTGCCGGAAAGATCGTGGCCGTAGGCGGTGAGATCCTGAGCGACCAGGTTTAGCTCCTGCACGCCCGAGGCGGCCAGCTTCCGCGCTTCCGCCGCGATGTCTTCGATGGGCCGGGAGCGCTGTCCACCTCGAAGGGTGGGGATGATGCAGAAGGCGCAGGCGTTGTCACAGCCTTCGGAGATCTTTAGATAGGCGGTGTACTTGGGGAGCGAGTTGATTCGCGGCGTCTGTGCGTCGTGGATGAAGTCGGGATCCGGAATCACCTGCCGGGGCGACGCCTCGGCCGCCAACAGATCGCCAATTTGCGCGTAGGCCGACGTCCCCAGGAAATGGTCCACCTCCGGCATCTGCTTCGACAGCTCCGGCGCGTAGCGCTGGGACAAGCAGCCGGTGACCACCAGCGTCTCGCACTTTCCGGACTGCTTCATCTCCGCCAGCTCGAGGATCGAATCGACCGACTCCTGCTTGGCGGGACCGATGAACGCACAGGTGTTGACCACGATCACCTGGGCCTGCTCCGGCTCGTCCACCAGCGTGTAGCCGCGGCCGGTGAGGGTGCCGAGCATCACCTCCGAGTCCACCCTGTTCTTGGGGCAGCCCAGGGTCATCATGTAGAGGCTCTTACCGGTATCCATATTCTGTGCGCTCGTAGTGGTCTTGGCTCCAAAGAAAGCTCACCACCCGGCCTTGGCTGTAGGAGAGTCGCAGCTCGGCTCCGTTCGATCGCTCGTCTATCACCAGCGAAACCGCGCGGCCAAGGGCGCAGTCCGCGGCCGGTGCCTCCAGGACCTGCCGGCCGACCTTGCCCTCCAGCTCGTAGAGGCCGAGCCTGAGGGTCGCTGCCTCGTTGCAGGGCGCGTTTTCTCGGAAGGGGCTTTCGCCATCCAGGATCGCGACCAGGGGCCGCTTGCGTGGGCTGAGCGCGCGATCCGAGACCGCCAGGCCAAAGGCCTGGGGGTCGAGCGGCTTCTCAGCAACCAGGGAAGTGAGGATAGCTCTTTTCAGGGTGTGGTCGGACCAGACGGAAAGGGGCAGCAGCCCTCCCTGAGAGACGGGATAACCCGCCCAGCCCTCTTTGCGTCCCTCCAACCCCAGCGGTGCCGAAGGCTGCGGGGGTGGCTTCAGGGGCGGGATGATCGCCTCGGACAGCTCGACTTCGATAGTCGCCGGAGGCCTGTCGAAGTCACGGCAGCTGGTGCGGCTGGTGTCGGCCGCTTTGAAGGTGGCGCAGAGCTCCAGTCGCAGAGGAGCGCGGCTGGGAAAGCGGGGAAGCGCCTTGGCCGGAACCAGCAGCTCCGTTGTGACCGCGCCATCCTTGGTCTGGGGTTCGCCCCATGCGCTCTTCACTTCCGACAGAACCCAGGCTGGTGCCGCCTCCGGAGACTCCGGCGCCGCGACGCCGCCGCGGGTGACAGTGAAGAGAAAGGGGCGTGCCCCAAGCCCGGCGTCCTTGAACCTGAGCCAGAGCTCAAAGGTGTCGGCGGGGGTGAGTGGCTCCCCGCGTGCGCCAATCCAGAGTGACGAGCCGCTCATCGCCGCCTGCACGGTTACCGCGTCCCCGGAGTCCTGACGTGGTTCGAGCTCGCTTAAACGGCCGTCCAGCTTCGCGGGCCGTTTTAGGACGGGAACGGGCTTTTGCGGGGCAGCCGCGAGAAGCCCTAAGAGCAGGGTGGCGATCATCAGACCCGAGCCCAGCGAATGTCCGGCCGGTCGGTCTTCAGCTCGTAGCGGATGTACTCGACGATCATTCCCGCTGCTTAGCAGAGTCTGTTCGGGGTTACCTCCACGCGGTCTCAGTCTTCGGTCGGTCGCTTCCCGAAGATCGGGGAGGACCTACTCCCGGAAGTTGGAGAACTGCATCTCCAACTTGAGGTTATCTTGCTCCTTCCGCAGCAGCGCGATCGCAGCCTGCAGATCGTCCCGGTTCTTCCCGGTGATCCGGAGTTGGTCCGATTGGATCGAGGCGGTAACCTTGAGCTTGGAGTCCTTCAGAAGTCTGATCAGCTCCTTAGCCTTCTCCACCGGAACTCCCTGCTGCAGGGTGATGGTCTGCTTTACGTGACCCAGTGCGCCCGAATCGATCTTCCCCACGTCGGCGCCGCGCAGGCTGACACCTCGCTTGATCAGCTTGCCCTGGAGCACATCCCACGCCGCAACCAGCCGCCCTTCACTGCCGGATTTGAGTTGGAGCACCGTCTTCTCCACCCCCTGCGACAGCTCGGTGTGGGTGCCTTGGAAGTCATAACGGGTGGAGATCTCCTTGCGCGCCTGATTTAGCGCGTTGTCCACCTCTTGCAGCTCGATCTTGGAGGTCACGTCGAAGGAAGGCATGGCTAGAAATCTAACCGCGGGCCATGCGAAAGAGGAGGGATGTTGCTAGACGACTTGAATCCCCCTCAGCGCGAAGCGGTCCTCCACACCGAGGGGCCTTTGCTGGTGCTGGCGGGGGCCGGCTCCGGCAAGACCCGGGTGATCACCCGGCGCGTGGCGCACCTGGTCCGGGAGCATAGAGTCTCTCCCTATCGAATTCTGGCCGTCACCTTCACCAACAAGGCGGCCCGCGAGATGCGGGAGCGGCTGGTGGCGCTTCTGGGCGACGACGCGCAGCGGCTGGTGGTCTCCACCTTCCACTCGGCGGCCGCGATGATCCTCCGCCGCGAGGCCGACAAGGTGGGCTTGAGTAAATCGTTCGTGATCTACGACGACGCCGACCAGCTGCAGCTGGTGAAGCGGGCGATGCGCGAGGCGCAGATCGAGATCGCGCTGATGAACCCCCGAGAGGTGCTCTCCCGGATCGACAAGGAAAAGAACGCCGCGCGGACGCCCGAGAACATGCAGGTCGACGTGACCGACTACAGGGGCCGGATGGTCCAGTCGGTCTACCGCGTCTATCAGCGGCTGCTGCGATCAGCCAATGCGGTCGACTTCGGCGATCTGCTGCTCCTGCTGGTGGACCTGCTGCGCAAGAACGAGCTGGTGCGGAGCTACTACCAACATCGGTTCGAGCACGTGCTGGTAGACGAGTTCCAAGACACCAATCCGGTACAGTACGAGCTGCTCCGGCTGATCTGCCCTCCGGGCGGGAATCTGGCCGTGGTCGGCGATGACGACCAGTCGATCTACCGCTGGCGTGGCGCCGATGTGGACAACATCCTTGGTTTTCCCAAGGACTATCCGGATACCAAGGTGGTCAAGCTGGAGCAGAACTACCGGTCCGACCAGAACATCCTGGACGCGGCCCACGCGGTGATCGCGAACAACCCGCGGCGCATGGGCAAGAAGCTCTGGTCAGAACGCCCGCGGGGCGAGCCGGTCCGGCTGATGATCCAGCGCGACGAGAGGGCGGAAGCGCAGGCCGTTGCCGACTCGATCCACGCGATGGTCCAGGAGGGTTTCATTGGCTACGGACAGGTGGCGGTCTTCTTCCGCACCAACGCGCAGAGCCGCGTGCTGGAAGAGGCGCTGCGATTGGGACGGGTGCCCTATGCGCTGGTCAACGGCCGCAGCTTCTATGAACGGGCGGAGATCAAGGACGCCGCCGCCTATCTGCGACTGATGGTCAACCCCAAGTCGGACGCGGATCTCCTACGGGTGATCAACACCCCGGCCCGGGGAATCGGCGACACCACCGTGGAGCGGCTCACCGATTTTGCCGCCTCCTGTGGCCGCAGCCTGTTCGAGTGTCTCTCGCACGTCAGTGACATCCCCAGGCTCAACGCGGGCGCCGCCAAGCGGCTGGCCGGCTTCCGGGCGCTGGTCGCGGGGCTGAGCAGCGGCATTCAGGAAACGGAAGAAGAGGCATCCGCGGCGGAGGCGGTGGAACAGATGTTGGCTGCGACCGGTCTGGTCTCTTCGTTGTTAGCCGAGGCGATGGCCTCGGGCAGCGAGGAGAGCCGCACCCGCGCGGAGAATCTTCAAGAATTTCTGGGCGCGGCGCAGGAGTTCGACGTCAACCGGCAGGCGCAGCAGGCTGTGGACGCAGAGCTCGCGACGGAGGGTGCAGTTCCGGAGGAGTGGCTGAGCGTGGAGATCCCTCCGCTGCAGGCTTTCCTGGAGGGGATCAGCCTGGTGGGCGATGCCGACGCGGACGTGGGCGAAGGCAGGGTTTCACTGATGACCCTCCACTCGGCCAAGGGGCTGGAGTTCGACGCGGTCTTTCTCACCGGTATGGAGGACGGTGTCTTCCCGCACTCGCGGGCTCTGAACGACCTCTCTGCGCCTGAGGAGCTCTCCGAGGAACGGCGGCTCTGCTACGTCGGCTTTACCCGCGCGAGGAAGCGATTGACCCTCTCGCTGGCGGTGGCCCGGTCCCTGTTTGGAGAGCTGCGACTCAACCCTCCGTCACGGTTTCTCTCCGAGGTGCCGCAGTCGCTCTTCGGGTTTCAAAGCATGCCGCTGCCCCAGCCGCCGGCCTACGGCTCGGGACGCTATGGCTCAGCCACGCCTCCGCTGCGGCGCCGTCCCGAGCTGACGCGCCCCAGCGCTCCAAAGCGGAGCGGCATTCATGTTGATCGCAGCTACGATCAGAGCCTGCAGAGCCCGCAGAGCGCCGCCTCCTACGACTCGGGCTGCGGCGACGATTCGCCGGTCGGCTCGCGGGTTCGGCACAGCGACTTCGGCGAGGGCAGGGTGATCAGCTGCGATGGC
>JBGTHI010000426.1:0-2067 GCA_041746295.1 Myxococcaceae bacterium | reverse complement strand
CGTCTGGGCGCACCACATGTTCATGACCGGCATGGGGACGGCGATGGCGGCGTTCTTCCAGACGACCACGATGATCATCTCGATCCCCTCGGTCGTGATTCTCACGGCCCTGTTCATCTCGCTCTGGGGCGGGTCCATACGCTTCAATACGCCGATGCTCTTCGCGCTCGGTTTTCTCCCGATGTTCGGCATCGGCGGGCTCACCGGGCTTCCTCTCGGGTTCAACATCACCGACGTTCCGCTGCACGACACCTACTACGTCATCGGCCACTTCCATTACGTCGTCGCGCCGGGGACGATCTTTGCCCTCTTCGCGGGGATCTACTACTGGTTTCCGAAAGCCACCGGACGGATGATGAACGAGACGCTGGGCAAGATCCACTTCGCCGGCTCGATCATCTGCATGAACGTCATCTTCATGCCGATGTTCCTCATGGGGCTGGCCGGCGTGTCGCGGCGCCTGTTCGATGGCGGGGTGACCTACGACTTTGCGCAGCCGGTCCTCCATTTGAACGTCGTCTCCTCCTGGGGCGCCTGGATCCTCATGATCTTCCAGCTGCCCTTCATCTTCAATTTCTTCTGGAGCATCTGGAAGGGTCAGAAGATCGGGAGCAACCCGTGGGACTCTACGACGATCGAGTGGGCGGCTCCATCGCCTCCCCCGCACGGCAATTTCCTCGTGGCTCCGGAAGCGTACCGGGGGCCCTACGAGTACAGCGTTCCCGGCGCGGCCAAGGACTTCTCGCCGCAGCACGAGGCGCAAGGATGAAATGGGTCAACTTCCAACTCCCAACTTCCAACCTCCAACTCCCAACCCCCAAGGTGCGCCTGCAAGAGAATTGGGCGTTGGGAATTGGCAGTTGGGAGTTGATCCGCGAGAGCTGAGTTAATGGAAATCCCCTACACCGTAGCGGTCCGGCGCGACACCGGCCTGACCAACGGCAAGATCGGCATCTGGCTGTTCCTGGCCTCGGAGGTCATGCTGTTCGGGGCCCTGTTTGCGAGCTACATCCTGATCCGCACGGGGGTGCCGAGCTGGCCACGGGGCGACACGATTCTCAACGTTCCGCTCGCGACGTTCAACACCATCGTCCTGATCCTGTCCTCCGTCACGATGGTCATGGCCTGGGCATCGCTGGTGCGCAACCGCTTCGGGACCTTCCGGCTCTACCTGGGGGCGACGATCCTGCTCGGGGCCGTCTTCCTCGTGGTCAAGTACTTCGAATACAGCCACAAGCTCCACCTCGGGCTCTATCCCGGCACCAGCAACTTTCTCGCGATTTATTTCACCCTGACCGGCCTGCACATGCTGCACGTGGTCGGCGGGATGGCGGTGAACGCCTATTTGTGGGGCCCCGGTGCGAAGCTCTGGAAGACCAACCCGGAGTGGTTCACCAACCGGGTCGAGAACTCGGGTCTCTTCTGGCATTTCGTGGACCTGGTCTGGATCTTCCTCTTCCCGACCTTGTATCTTCTGTAGGGCGGCATCCATGACGAGCGACCACGCAGCGACGCACGACCACGCGGCTGACATCGACAAACAGGTCAGGATCTACATCACCGTCTTCGTCGCGCTCATGGCCTTGACCATCATCACGGTGGCGGTTTCGTACGTCCACCTCCCGTTGCCGGCGGCCGTTGGCGTGGCGCTGCTGGTCGCGACCGTCAAGGGCACACTGGTGGCGTGCTATTTCATGCACCTGATCGCCGAGAAGAAGCTGATCTACGCGGTCCTCGTGGTGACCGTGGTGTTCTTCGTCGTGCTGCTGGTGTTGCCCGCCCTTACTCACAGCAACGGCTACTGGATCCCCGAATGAATCTCAGGTGGTTTCACGCGCTGCTGATCCTGCTCTCCGCGGCCCTCGCGGTGCTGTTCGGGGTCTGGAGCCTGGGGCTGTTCGGGGGGGGCGGCGTGTCGAGCCCGGTGGTGGCGGTGGCGGCGTTCGCCGTCTCGGCCGGCCTGGTCGTCTACGATTCGTGGTTCCTGCGCAAGACGAGGACGCTGCGATGATCCTTCGACTCGCTCGAGCCGCTGCGCTCGCTCAGGACAAGTCCCTTCGACTCGCT
>JBGTHI010000425.1:0-3344 GCA_041746295.1 Myxococcaceae bacterium | reverse complement strand
GGGGGCCCCGCGATCGCCGCGCCCCCCCTGCGCGGAGTCCCTTCTATCGGCTCGAACCTGCGCCTGCGCGCACCTACCGGCAGCCTCCGGAATTGTCCGGCACCCGTGGCGCCTGGTTTCGTAGCCGGAGGGGCTGGTGGTTAAAGAGGCGAAACTCGGTGCCCAATTGGGGGCATCCCGGCCTTCCAGGTTTGCTGATGCGGCGATGACCGACCGATGGTCCTACCTTGGCCCGTACTCGGCGCGGTACGCGGCGATTCGCTCCAGAGTCGGCGCATCCAGCAAGAGTCGGCCATCCACGGGGTTCTCCCGAAGGTAGGCGACGATCTCATCCAGGGTGACAATGGCAAAGGTCTTCATCCCATAGACCTGGCTCAGCTCCTGGAGCGCGGTCTCCGAGCCTCTGCCCCGCTCCTGACGGTCGACCGAAACGATCAGCGCCGTGAGCTTGAGATGGGGTGCACCGGCCCTGAGCAGAGGCACCGTGTCGTGAATCGACGTTCCGGCTGTGGTTACGTCCTCGACGATCACCAGCCGCTCGCCATTCTGGGGAATGTGGCCGACCAGCACGCCCCCTTCGGCGTGGTCCTTTTCCTGCCTGCGGTTGAAGCAGAAGGAGACGTTGTGACCGAAGCCGGTGCTCAAGGAGAGCGCGGTGGCGGTGACCAGCGGGATGCCCTTGTAGGCGGGGCCGAACAGGACATCAAAGCCATCGCCCAGCTCGGCGCGGATCCGATTGGCGTAGTAGCTGCCAAGACGGGCGAGGTGCTCTCCGGTTCGATAGCGGGCGGTGTTGATGAAGAAGGGCGCGCGGCGGCCACTCTTCAGCAGGAAATCGCCGAAGCTGAGCGCGCCGGACCGTACCATGAATTCGATGAACTCTCGCTTATACCCGTCGAGCATCCGGGCGCTCTATGTGCATCGGAACCGCAGGTCAACCGATCCGGTCGTCTAGCCGTCGGTCTCGAGCCGCTTCCCGTCGCTCTCCTCGAAGGATCGGATGTTCATAGGAGGTTTAGGCTGGCAGTCGGCGTCGAGGTTGACGAGCATTGGCCTATGGAAATTGAACGCGTCTTCACAAGGGTCCCGTGGGAGGAGCTGATTGGATACTGCCGCGCTTTGAAGGCCGGCAATCAGATCTATGTCACAGGCACGGCGCCGGTGGCGGAGTCGGGTAGGGGTGTTCACGCCCCAGGAGACGCTCATGCGCAGGCCAAGCGGTGCCTGGAGTTGGTGGAAGAGGCGTTGGCGAAGCTCGGAGCGGGTAGAAAGCGGATCGTTCGAACGAGAATGTTCGTGACCGATATCTCCCGGTGGGCTGAGTACGGTCGGGCACATGCGGAATTCTTCGGCGCGGACAAGCCCGCCACGACGATGGTGGAGGTCAGAGCGTTGATCGACCCCGCGATGCTGATCGAGATCGAAGCCGATACGGCGGTCGACGGGGACTGAAGACGAATCGGTGCATATTGAGCCTCGATTGACTGGCTACCGACCGGCGGCACGCTTGGCGGCAGTCCTGGACCGCGCCAGGTAGGGCTCGCGGCGGACATGTTCGGACATCCCCACAGGTGCCCGCCGCCGCTTTGGGAGGATCACGCACCCCGTGCTAGCGTACCGGTCGGTTTGATGATCGATGGTGTCCCCTGGATACGAAGCCCGCAGCGACTGCTCCACCTGATGACCTCAACGGACCTGGAGGGAGAGACTCGCGCCGCGATGCGCCGGCTGTCCGACGAGTTGAAGGGTCCTCCCGCGGGAGGGCTTTTCTTCAATTGCATCCTCCGCCGGTTGGAGATGGATGCGCAGCGGAGCCATGAACAGTTTCTGGAAGCTCTGCGACCCCTCGAAATCAGCGGGTTTCATACCTACGGCGAGAGCTGGCTTGGTCACATCAACACCCCTGTCCCCCGCCGGCCGCTCTGGAGGGGCGTCGGATTAAGGGTCTTGGCCGATGGTTGCCTGCGCTATAGGGTCGGGAGCCTGCGAAATCCGCCATGCCAATCGATGCCGAGAGCGTGAGGATAGGAGTGTTGACGGCCCAGAGAGAGCCCGTGGTGGCGCATCGTACCGGTGAGGCCGTTCTGAACGCTCTGATGGATCGCTACGCCAGCGGGGACGACACCGCCTTCCAGGAGTTGTACGCGCACCTCGGGCCGCGCGTGAGTCGTTTCCTCCTTCACCTTACTGGGAGCCCGGCTGTGGCGGAGGAGCTGACGCAGGAAACCTTCCTTCGTATGCACCGGGCCCGGGGCTCGTTCAGCCGCGGTGGGGCTGGGCTTCCGTGGGTCTACACCGTTGGGCGCAACGTGTTTTCGGATCACGAGCGAAAGAGGAAGGTTCATTCCGTGGTCGTCCTCGACGACGGGCTCGCCCAGGCCCAACCGGACGCGGTTGCTCGCCAACCGGATCGGATTCTCGATTCACGAAGGACACTCCACTGCGTGCGCGGCGCGCTGGCTCGAATGCCCGTATCGCAACGAGAGGCCTTCGTTCTGCTCCGCTTCGAGGGGCTGTCCGTGAGCGACGCGGCCGAAGTGCTCGGTTCGACGGAAGCTTCGGTTAAATCGAGAGCTTTCCGCGCCTACCAGGCGATTCGCCTCGTCGTGCAGGGCAGCAACGCTGAAGGTGAGGAGTAGCGAGGTGGACTTCGATCTCGACATGCTGAAGGAGGTTCCGGATCCGTACGACGCCGGCGCCTCCTCGCGTCCGCCTCCCAAGCTCCCCCCGCCGAGCGCAGGTCGAGGGAGTCTCGGGCGACGGCGGCGAGCGGTTCTCCTTGCCGTTCTCGCGGTGGAAGTCGGATGGCTTCTACGGGCGGGGATGGCGCCGCGGTTGGAGATGCCGGCGTGGTTCGTGACCGAGGCCTTCGTCCTTCCCGTCGCCGGCGCGGTTCTGGCTTGGTACGCGGCGACGCTTCCCGGTCGTCTGGGTCTCGGGTTGTCTGTACGACGTCTTCACGCGGCTCTCGCGATCGCGGTTGCCTTGTTTGGACTGAGCGCGCTGTTCGCGCCTCAGTCGTCGATGCGGGAGCTCACGTTGCGGTCGAGCTTGGCCTGCGCGACAGCATCAATTCTGTTCGCCGGGCTGCCTTTTGCAGCGGGATTTTTCGTCTTTCGTCGAGCACTCGCGGGAAGCGCGTGGCTCCGGATGGGGATTTTCGGAATCGCATGTGGATCGATCGGAGCCGCGCTGGTGCGCTTGCGCTGCCCCAATGATTCGATACCTCACATTCTGCTTGGACACGGGGCCGCTATCCTGCTGTTCGGTCTGTTGGGGGGCAAGGTCGGTCGCGGAATCATGCGCGTCTGACGAAAATCGACCGGTCCGACCGCAACGGGTGG
>JBGTHI010000424.1:0-4668 GCA_041746295.1 Myxococcaceae bacterium | reverse complement strand
CCGGGGCGGAGCGAAGCCGGGTGAAGGCGGAGCGGCAAACGGCGATGCGCCGGTGGCTGCCGCGCCTCCAGCCGAGGGCGGCGGCCGGCAGGAATCAGGGGAGGGCGGTGGTCCGTGATCGGCATGGGGGGAAGGTTCGAGCGCTGGTGCTCGCGGCGATCGGCCTCGCCGGCGTCGGGTGTCAGAAGCGAGAGCCTTTTTCGGTCGACCGCGTGCTGGTGCGTGGCGTGAGCGCCGCCGCTTCGCCGATGGTCACCCCTTCCCAGGGTGAGGCGGAGGCGGCCCTCCGAAAAGCTCTGGAGCGAAGCGGCGGATTCAAGCTCAGCCCGGAAAATGGCTCTCGCCCTTCGAAGGGGGGGCTCAGGGTAGAGGCGGACATCGCCTTCCGTCCCCGGGACTTGGGGCCTCGGCTCGGCAGCAATGAGTCGGAGTCCTCGGTTCTCCTATCGGTCTCGCGCGAACGAGAAGGGAGTGACGGTGAGCAGTTCGAGGTGGAGGGTGCAGGAGCTGCCGACGGACTCGGGCTCGAGCACGCGATGGACGAGGCGGTCTCCGCCGCGCTTCTCGTGCTGACCGCGCCTCGTAGAGCCGAACGCGAGCTGCTTCGGGACGCAGCGGCGGTCGGGAAGGAGGGACGCGCCCGCCGTGATTCCGCGTTGGACGAGTTGGTGCGGCGGCGCAGCCCCGCAGCCGAAGCGCTGCTGCTCGAAAGGCTCCGGAGCGGAGATCCGGTCGGTGTTCGCAGGGCGGTAGGTTCCCTGGTAGAGCTGCGCCAGGTCTCGTCGGTGCCGGCGCTGATCGATCTCGCGCACGGTCAGGACGAGATGTTTCTGCGGGAGCTGATCTTCGCCCTGGGCGCCATCGGCGGCGAGGAGGCCAAGGCCTACCTCTTCACTGGTGCCCAGGGACACGACCAACCGGAGACCCGCGCGGCGGCGGAAGAGGCGCTGCGGGAGCTTAACAAGCGAGAAAGGCAGGAGCCTCGACGATGACCCGATCCGGATGCTCGCTGTTCCCCTGGGTAGTGCTGGCGGTGGCCGCCGTAGGTTGTGCCGGAGGCCATTCGCTCTCCTCGGGTCCCGGCGGCCGCGAAGCACGCGCCTACTATCCGCTGGCGGTCGGCAACCGCTGGACCTACGAGACCAACCTCCTGGGTGAAAAGGGAAAGCGCACCGTGGAGATCCTCCGCGAGGAAGACGGCTTTTACCGCGACTCGCAGGGTGGACGGCTGGCGATGGACCCGTATGGCATCCGGGACGACAAGCGGTACCTGCTCCGTGCGCCGCTCAAGGAGGGGCAGCAATGGTCGAACGTCGTCTCCGCCAACACCACGGAGCACTACTCGGTGGTGGAGTCGGGCGGCCACTGTGAAGCTCCGGCCGGCGTATTCGAGCAGTGCGTGAGGGTGGAGGCGCGCAGCCGGATCGCCGACGGCGCCACGCTGGTCAATCAGCTCACCTTCGCCAAGGGGGTGGGGCTGGTGCGGGTGGAGGTGATGGTGGAGCAGGGAGGGCGCAAGATCCCGCAGAGCTCGCTCGCCCTCACCGATTATGCGCTGCGCTCGGCGCGGGAAGGGTCCTAAGGGTTTACGTGATGCGTGAAATTGGAATCGCCCTGCTGGGGCTGGGCAACGTGGGGCTGGGCAGCTACCGAATTCTCACCGAGCACGTCCGCGAGATCGAGCGGCGCCTGGGTGCCCGCGTAAACGTCCGGCACGTTCTGGTGAGAGATGCCTCCAGACCGCGCCCGGGCGTCACCGCTCCCCTCACCGAATCCTTCGAGAAGATCCTCGAGGATAAAGAAGTGTCGGTGGTGGTGGAGCTGCTCGGAGGCATCTCGCCTGCCCGGGAGTATCTGCTCAGGGCCATCGGCAGCGGCCGCCACGTGGTGACCGCCAACAAGGCGCTGCTCTCGCTCCATGGAGAAGAGCTGTTCGGCGCGGCGCTCAAGGCGGGCGTAGACCTGCACTTCGAAGGCGCTGTCTGCGGCGGCATCCCGATTATCCGGACCTTGCGCGAAGCGCTCGCCTCCGACCGGATCGAGTCGTTGTTCGGAATAGTCAACGGCACGACCAACTTCAACCTCTCCGCGATGAGCGAGGGCGGAGCCGCGTACCAGGACGCTCTGAAGCAGGCCCAGGCGCTGGGGTTCGCCGAAGCCGATCCCACCCTCGATGTGACCGGGATGGATGCGGCGCAGAAGCTCTGCCTCTTGAGCTCACTGGCATTCGGCGCCCGAATTCAGGTGTCGCAGGTGTCGGTGGAGGGGATCACGCGGCTCGAGCCCGCCGATTTCAGCACCGCGCGAGAGTTTGGCTATGTCCTCAAGCTGCTGGCCATCGCCCGCCGCTCACCCGACGGGGCACTCGAGGCGCGGGTCCATCCCACTTTCATTCCGGCCGGAAGCGCCCTGGCGGAGATCCGCGGTGCCTTCAACGCGGTGCTGGTCCGCTCCGCGGCGCTCGGCCCGTCCCTCTTTTGCGGTCAGGGGGCCGGCGCGTTGCCCACCGGCAGCGCGGTCGTCTCCGACGTCATCGACCTCTGCCGGAACCTTCTCGCCGGAGTCTCCGGGCGACTTCCGATGTTGAGCGCGCCGCACCTTCAAGATCTGCCGATTCGGCCGATCGCCGAGTGGCGAGGGGCCAACTATCTGCGGTTCCACGTGAGCGACGAGCCCGGTGTGTTGGCGCGAATCGCCCAGGAGCTGGGTGAGCGGCACGTCAGTATCGCCTCGGTGCTTCAGCGGCCCCGGGGCAAGGAGAGCTCCGCGACGGTGGTGGTCTTCACCCACCAGGCGCGCGAGGCGGACGTGGCCGCAGCGGTTGCGGCGATCGATGCCCTGCCCAGCACCCGCGCTCCGACCCATCGAATCCGGATAGAGGAAGGGCCCTCGCTCTCCGCGTGAAGCGGCGTGATGGCGTAGACGAGCATGCGACGCGGGCGCCATTGCTGTAGCACCACCTGACGAAGGCCCGCGAGCTCCTGGCTGGACACCCCTGGTGCCGCAGAGCCGCTTTGTCCGTTGCGGTTCGGCGGTGGGGCGATGTCGGTGCAGGGGAGAGATCGAATTGACCGGGCCTCCTTCCGCTCGTAGCCTCGGTATGTGCCCGCCGAGACGCTCGAACAGACTCAAGAGGAGCTGATCCTCGCTTTTCTGGTCGACTCCGGCGACGACTTCACGTCCGGAGAGGCGCTCTCCGACAAGCTGGGGCTCTCGCGGACCGCGGTCTGGAAGCATGTCGAGGGGCTGCGTCGAAAGGGCTACAGGATCGAAGCTCTCCCCGCGCAGGGTTACCGGCTCCTCGAAGTTCCGGATCGGCTCACCCAACTCGAGCTCTCGCCGCTCCTCAACACCCAGGATCTCGGGCGGACCATTCATTCCTACGCCAGCATCGCCTCCACCAACGATCTGGCCTTCGGGCTCGCCAACGAGGGGGCGGGCCACGGCGAGGTCGTGATCGCGGAGCAGCAGACCCAGGGCAAGGGCCGGCGTGGCCGCGCTTGGGAATCGCCGCCGGGACTGAACCTCTACGCCTCGATCATCCTGCGGCCCGATCTTCCTCCGCAGCGCGCCCCGGAGCTGACGCTGCTAGGGGCGGTCGCGCTCGCCGAGACGCTGCGCGAGGCGGGCGTAAAGGCCGAAATCAAGTGGCCCAACGATGTGCTGATCGATGGGCGGAAGGTGGCGGGTCTCCTGACCGAGCTCTCCGCCGACACCGAGCGCATCCGTTTTGCCGTGCTGGGCGTCGGCGTGAACCTCAACGCCCGACATACCGACTTCCCGCCGGAGCTGGCGGAGACCGCCACCTCACTCCGAGAGGCTCGGGGGCACCCGGTTCCTCGCGCCCTGTTCACCGCCGCGCTCCTCAGTGCGTTGGAGAAGTGGACCTTCATCCACGCGGACGAAGGCTTCGAGCCGGTTCGGGCACGCTGGAGCGCGCTCTCCTCAACCCTGGGCCACGAGGTGGTGGTCAAATCGGAAAAGAGCGAGCTCCGGGGCTTGGCGCAGGAGATCGACGAAGCCGGCGCCCTGATTCTCCGCACCTCGGATGGCAAGCTCGAGCGGATTTTGAGCGGCGACGTGGAACAGCAGGAGGGCGCTCCCCCGTGAGCGAAGCGGAAGCGATCGCGACCTCGTCTCCGGCGCCGGGTGGACCCGGCGTCACTCCCGACTTTCTTCCTCCGCCGATGCGAAAGCATGTGGACCCGGCCGCGCCGGTGCCGCTGCGGATGATGGCGGCCAAGGCGCTGGTGCCGCTGTCTCCCGCGGACATGCTGGGGGCGCTGTATCTATTGACCTTCGACCCGGACCCCGGCGTGCGCGAGACCGCGACCAAAACCGCGGACGGGCTCCCCGACCGGCTCCTGGCGACGTCGCTTCGAGATGAGGGGGTGAAGCCCCCCGTATTGGGCTTCTTCCTGGATCTCTTCGCTGGCCGGGACACCTATGCCGAGATGCTGGTGCTCAACGCCTGTACCCCGGACGAGGCGGTGGCGCGGGCGGCATCACTCTGCGGGCCTCGCACGGTGGAGGCGGTGGTCCAGAACCAGCTCCGCTTTCTGCGGCACGACGACATTGTTCGCCAGCTCTGCCAGAACTCCACCGCCACGCCGGCGCAGCTGGACGGAATGTGCGACTTCGCGGTCCGCAGCGGGCTTGTCTTGGGGG
>JBGTHI010000423.1:0-6465 GCA_041746295.1 Myxococcaceae bacterium | reverse complement strand
CCCGCAGCATCGCGTGGGTCTCTTCCTTCATCGACTTGACCAGCGACGCGGGGACCGCGTAGCTCCCCGACTTGGTCATGGTGTCCAGACCGCGAAGGTCGAACAGCTCGTCGAAGATCTTCAGCACCGAGTCCTGGGCCTTGGTATCCTCCAGGAGAATGCGGGCCTGGGCGCGAACGCCGTCCGAGGTATCCAGCTCGCCTCGCTCGGCGGCATCGATCAGCGCGTCCGAAGGGGTGGTGCCATTTAGGAAGAAGGCCAGACGGCTCGCCAGCTCTAAACCGGTGAGCTTCATCCGTTCCGGTCTGTTGGGATCCGGCTCTCCCGTCTCCACCATCATCAGGAAGTTGGGAGACTGCAGCAGGCCGGCCAGGATCAGCTCCGCCGCCTTGTTGAAGTTGCCATAGGTGCTTCCGGCGGATTGGCCCAAGGCCACCCACCGGGAGAGCTCGTCATGGGTGAGGCCGCGGCGCCAAGCCAGCCGGCCGAACCCGCCGATGAAGGCGCGCCAACAGGCGTCATCGGCAGCCGACCTGGGAGTGCAGCCCAGGATTCGATCGCGAGTGGCCGCGTCGGCGAAGGCGACCTTGGCTGCGCCTCTCGCCGACTGCTCGTACATCTCCACGGCCCGGGGGGACAGGGCGAGCTGTGCCGCGCCGATCGCATCGAAGCCGTTGACGGAGGTGTCGGCCGGGAGGTCGACCACAGCTGCCGCGCTCGGGCTGAGGAGGTCGCGCACCGAGTTCCGGTACTGCCATCCCAGAAGGGTTCGGAGGCTGAGAGGCGCCGGGACGAAAGGGGTGTTGGGCTCACCGGCGATCGCGGCGGCTGGATTGTCGCTGTCAGCTCCGGCCCCGCCAGCGCCGCCACCGGAGCTGAGAGCTCCCTCCCCTGAGCCGTAGCAACCAACCCCATCACCAGCACCCAAGATGAGCATCGAAGCCAGGAGCGCCTGTCGGACTGTACCGGTATGCATTAGTCCCACTGCCTCCTTCCCCAATGGGAAATAAGGCCAATGCAACTAGCAGACCGCGCACCCTTTGCGACTTGATAATTCCTGATACTTCGACCCGAGGAGAGGAAGGGGCTTCGCTTATTGAGGTGGCGCATTCTGGCGACCTCTAAATGTTTTCTGCCCGACTTCATTCCTGATGCTGAAATCCGGTAGGAGGAATCGAGGCTTGGGACTGCCGGCAATCCGAAGGCCCCGGCGCTCACACCGGAGCACCGGGGCCTCCAGACCGCACTTTGCAGTTCAATCAGCCTGCTTATTTACGAAATCCCTGCCACCGGGGTCGGCTGTCGTCGCCGCCGGTGGTATCCAAAGCTGCGCCGTTGGAGAGGGTCTTTTCGAAAACGGGGGTCGAGTTCACCTGCCCGTTCTCAATCGACTTCACCACCAGCTTACCCTGCGAGATGTAGGCGAGCAGCTTCCCGTCGGGGGAGAAGGAGGGCAGCGCGCCGCGCGTCTCCTCGATGATGATCGGACCTCCCTCGGCGGCGCCGGTGGTCGGGTTGATCTTCTGAGCCAGGAGCTGCTGGCCTGGGGTACCGGCCGGGCAGTCGGAGCCGGGCTGGCCGCAGATGATCGTGTTGCCGCCCGATACGCTGTAGGAAACTCTGATGAAGGCGACATACTGACCGTCGGGCGACCAGGTGCCCTGGCCATAGAAGACGCCCGCAGTCGGCGGCGATGCCGAGTATTCCACCGCTGAAGCGATCTTCACCGGGGAACCCCCGGCGAGCGGGTAAATCCAAAGCTCGTCGGAGTTATCGCCGCCCGAGGCGCTCTTCCGATAGAGAATGTGGGTGCCGGCACCGTTGTAATACGGCTCTTCACCCGAATCGGTCCCTGAAAGCTTCACCGCCGCCCCACCCGCGCGCGGTACGGTGAAGAGGCCGGAATCGGCGATATTCCCTCCCACCGCCAACGAAACCGAGTACGTGATGGCGCTGCCAGCGGGAGACCAGGTCGGCAGACCGCCCACGAAGCTCGCCCGGTGTACCCGCCCTCCTGTGGAAGCGGCCCACACCGAGCCACTGGAGCCCGGAATGGTCCAAAGGAAGGCGTCGGCCGGCGCCCACTCCAGCTTGGGGAAGTCTGAGCTAGGGGAGTCGAGGTTCACGGTGGCAGCGCTGGCCGGATTGAATGGCGAGGCGAGCGTCCTAAGCTCAGGCGTGGTCGGCGCGGCGCCGGCCACGAAGGCGACCGACTGGCCATCCCCGCTGAATCGGCCCCACTTGCTGGCGGTACCCGGTGCAAGATCCACTTCGGTCGCCGCTTCCTTATAACGAAGGAGGAGCGCGTGAGAGGTGCTTCCGGTGTCCACCGCGGTGACCGCAATGTAGAGCGCCTCGCAGCTGCCGTTGTTGCAGCGCTCACCGGAGACGCAGGGCGAGGAACAGGAAGCCGCCTGGGGATCCTTCTCGGGATCGGTGACGGTGCCTCCGTCGACGCCAGAGTCGCTCAGTGGATTGACGCACTGACCGCCACGGCAGACCGCGCCCGCCGTGGCGCTGGAGCATTCCGCGTCGGTGGTGCAGGGTCCATCTTGGGTGGTGCTGGAGTCGCTCGAGCACGCGAGCGCGGTGATGCATCCTACGGTGACCAACGACAGCAAAAGCTTGTGAACCTGCATCGCTAACCTCTCATGGATTTCCGGCCGAGCTGCGATGTAGCAACGAGGGAGCCCGCGGCCACCCCCTTACCCGGCAGGCAACCGCCTACATTGTTCCCTGCTAGAAGGTGTCAGGCAATCCCAGCCACTAAGCGTCTGATGGACAACGGGCGGGAGGTTGGGAGGTCCGAACCGCCCCACTCCCCCCCACCCGGCTTACTTCACCAGTCGGATGCTGACCGGATAGCGGTAGATCTCGCCCTGGTAGGCCTTGATCCCGCCAATGATGGTGAAAGCCAGCGCGGCCAGGAGCACCAAGGGCATTAGGAGGGCTCCAATCAACACTACCATCAAAATGCCTGAGACGATGCAGGCGCCGGTCACCGTGAGTTGGAAGTTGAGCGACTCCACCGCATTCCTACGAATGAAGGCCGACTCGTTTCCCTTGGTCATCATCACGATCAGCGGCGCCAGAAAGCCAAGCAGCAGAGAGCCAACATGCGCGCCCATGGCCCAGCTCTTCTCCATTTCGGTCGGCGCGGTTTCGGTAACAGGGGATGCACTGACTGCTTCAGATGGCAGGGCCATGGAGGAATCTCCTTCGTTGTCGACCGGACGTTCCGGACGCGCGCTTATGAGATCAGCCATCGTCTGGAATCCACCCTATTCTCCCGCACCCCCCAGGTTGCGGAAGTGAGGAGCGGGCACCGGAGCGACCGAGCTACCAACGAGATGGGTCAGTCAGCGCACAGTCTGTCCTTGGGCAGCTAAGGCTTGGGCGGCGAGCTCGGGAGAACCGCCTCGACTTTATCCTTGAGCGGAATCGAGGTCGGCTCGGTCTTGGAGTCGAACCGCGCCACCAGCTTGCCGATAGGATCCACTAGGAACTTATTGAAATTCCAGGTCACGTCGCCCGCCATCGACGGCTGGGAGGTGAGGTACTTGTAGAGCGGATGGGCCGCGCTCCCCTTGATGTGAACCTTGGAGAAGAGGGGAAAGGTCGTCTTGTACCGGGTCGCGCAGAAGCTCTTGATCTCCGCCTCGCTCCCGGGCTCCTGTCCACCAAAGTCATTGGAAGGAAAACCCAACACGGTGAAGCCCTTGTCCTTGTAGAGCTGCTGCAGCTTCTCCAACCCTTCGTACTGCGGCGTGAAGCCGCATTCGGAAGCGGTGTTCACGATCAACAGCGCCTTGCCGCGATAGTCGCTGAGAGTCGTCTCCTGACCATCGATGGTTTTGACCTTGATGTCGTAGATCGATCCGGCGTTCATCGGGGCTGTTCCTTTGGATTGCGCCAGCGAGCCGACGCTCCAGGCGAGAGTAAGCACTGCAAGCAGGGTCTTCAGCTTCGGGAGGAACTCCATGCAGGGGCGTTCTACACCTTTAGCGGCCAGGAAGCGACCGTAGGTCATAGCTCCATCCACGATCCCGCCGGCTCCATCCGTCCCCCGCGCAGGAGCGCATAGCGACGGCCCCGCCAAGAGAGAGTTCGTGTGGTCAGGGACTGGAGATAAGCGGCGCCGAGCAGCGCTTCACCGGAGAACCACTCCAGGCCGGTCCCACCCCGGAGGGCGAAGGACAGCGCGATCCGCACAAGCACCAACACCGCCACCGCAGTGAAAAGCCCGGTCCCACCCAGGAGCAGCGCCGCCGCGAGCAGAGGCGCGGTGGGGGTGAAAAGCAGCGGTACGGTGGGATAGAGAAGCGGGCGATGTGCGCGCAAGACCTGCATCCATCGGG
The DNA here is from genome assembly GCA_041746295.1 of Myxococcaceae bacterium. Taxonomy (GTDB): domain Bacteria; phylum Myxococcota; class Myxococcia; order Myxococcales; family Myxococcaceae; genus JBGTHI01. The sequence goes on along the minus strand of JBGTHI010000423.1, from coordinate 2,107 downwards.
TCAGCCGGGAGAGCACCTCGCTGCTCGAGGCGGCCGGATCCTGCGGCACACGCGCGGGCGCGGAAACCAGGGCCACCGTGCCGCCGCGGGCGCGGACCCGTTTGGAGAGCTCCAGATCCTCGCCCACGTGCTCCGCTAGCTCGGGCAGGATCGCCTGGGCGATCGGGCTTAGGCCCAGCGCCTTCCCGCAGATCACGCTCGCGCCAGCGCTCATCGCATGCAGCGCAACGAAGCTGTGGTGGGTATGCAGCAGAAGGCTTCGCCAGGCGCGCGCCGACCAACTGGAGCCCGGCCCCGGGTTCAGCTCCGGTTCCGGAGCCGCGGTGGTGAGCGCCGCCCCATAGGCCAGCCCTTCGGTGAGGGAGAGCAGCAGCGCGGTATCGACCCGAACGTCGGCATCGATCGAGAGCACGAACCGCCCGTCTCCGTCCTTGAGCTTCCCTTCGGCCTCCAGCGCGCGGAGCCCGTAGAGCAGATGGCCGACCTTCCGGTTGCGCGTGGGCGGATCGGACGGCAACCATCGAACCGAGGCCGGAAGCCTCAATCGAAAGGGCGAGAGCACCAGCTGCTCGAGGGGGCCGGCGTACTCCAGCGGCTCCGCCAGCCTCGTTCGCTCCTCAGCGGTTGGTGCGTCGACCGGTCGAAGCAGGAGGATCGAGGGGAACGTCTCGGGGCGCAGGGGGTGGGCAGCCACATGGCTCCGCCAGCGCCAGACACGAACCAGCGCCAGGGCGCTGAAGGCGGCGGCCAACCAGGCCCAAATTGTGAAGCCGATCGTTGCAAAGCTCATTGCCGGATTCGAGCTCATCGGAGCTTGCTCTCTACCACGATTTCGACCTTGAAGTGCTCACGCGTCACGGCGCTCCAGACCTTGCAGCACGAGATCGATCCCTTCGCGCACTCCGTCTGCGGGCGGCAGAGACCGCATCGCCCTCCGCGCAGATCGGGTCAGTCGGCCGATCGCGCGCTCGCAGGCCTGGCGCCCACCATGGAGGTCCACCAGCTCGCGCCCCCGCTCCAGTGCCGCCGGGTTCTCTTCGCGCAACGACCAGAGCGCTCTCAGCTCTCGCCGAACCATCGTCGGCGCCCGCGCGTGGGCGGCGATCAGGGGGAAGGTCCGCTTGGCCTGGTAGAAGTCGGCGCCGTCGCTCTTTCCGCTTAAGCCCTGATCGCCGAAGAGTCCGATCAGATCGTCGCGCAGCTGGAAGGCGACCCCAGCCAACCGTCCCACGCGTGAGAGGTTGCTGAGGAGCGCATTGGGGGCACCCGCCAGGATCGCCCCGCTACAAAGGGGCGCGATGAAGCCATACTTGGCGGTCTTGTGAAGGGCGACCTTCAAGACCGCCTTCAGCGTCACCTCCTGCAAAGGCACCTGGGCCATCTTGAGGTCCAGGTACTGTCCCACCGCGGTATGGCGGCAGATGCCCAGGTAGTAGGTCACCGCGCGCGGAGCTTCGGCGAAGCCGGAACGGAGCATCGCCTCGATGGCGCGCGCATAGAGATGGTCGCCCGCCACCACCGCCAGGTCCTCGCCCAGATGTTCTTCACCGAGCATTCGGTGCAGGCTCGGCCCACCGCGGCGGCTCTCCGCCCGGTCGGCGATGTCGTCATGCACCAGCATGAAGCCGTGGAGCAGCTCACTGGCCGCGGCGAAGCGCACCAGCCCCGCCGGCCATTCCCAGCGGCCCATCCCAAGCCCATAGCCGGCGACCAGGAAGAGCGGCCGGATCCGCTTGGCGGGCCGCAGGATGTATTCGCGAATCTGAGCGCGTGCTTCGTTCCAATATGGATGGAGCGACGCCTCGTCCTCGGTCCGTAGCAGGGACCCCAGCTCCTCCTCCACCCGCCGCCGCACCTCGGCCCACGGGCTCTTCGCGCTCGGCGAGGCCGGGCGAAGCGTTTCGCTCAAGCTCGCCGCCGCGGCGGAGTTTTGTGGAAGCATTGCGGCGAACATGTTCAACAGGGCCCTGGCCGTCAAGGAATGCATGTGATGCGAACGCTCGGTACGTCCCTCATCGGATTCTTGTTGCTGTGGCTGCCGCGCCGACAGAGCCTGCGGGCGGGCCGATGAAGGTCGCCGTCTCGGGCGTCACCGGCTTCATCGGCG
>JBGTHI010000422.1:0-2432 GCA_041746295.1 Myxococcaceae bacterium | reverse complement strand
GCCGAAGCCATGGTCCGCCAGGCGCCGGAAGCGGTCTTGCGCCCTGGGATAGTCCTGCCGCTCATAGGCGGTGAGCCCTTCCAAGAAGAGCCCCTGAGCCTCCGACGCGCTGTAGAAGCGCGGGCCGCTCTGCGCCAGCACGAGGGCCAGCCACGTTCCGAGTCCCAGGGCGCTCATTCCCAGCCCTCCATCGCCGTCGCGGCCAACTGCAAGACCGAATCGCGATCCGTCCCGCTCTCCCCCGGCGCGAAGCGGCCTGCGTCGCAGCGCTCGAGCACGCGCAGCACCAAGGTCTGCCGGGGAGGAGGAACTCTCAGCTCCCGCATTCGCTCCGCCAGCGCGTCGCGCGTGAGGCCGCTGAATGGCAGCTCCAGCTTGAGCCGCGCCTCCAGAAACTCTCCTAACGCGCGCTCTACTTCGCCGTAGAACTCACCCGCCCGGCCCTTCTTGAGCGACTCCGCCTTCTTCAACCGCGCCGCGGCGCCGCGCGCCTTCCGCCGCCGTTTGTCCTCCGGGCTCTCGATCCTGGATTGTCGAGTCCGCTGGAGCGCACCGGCTAGGGCCAGTCCCAGCCAAGCCAGCGGAGTCACCGCCACCGCAGGCCAGAACCAGCGCTCCGACCAGAGCGGTCTGGAGGAGGCGCCAAAGTGAGGCTTGCGCAGGAGCGGTCGTAGCCCACCACCTGCCAAGACGTTCTTGGGAGCGCCCGCGGAGGGGGCGACGGAGTCCACTGTTCCGCCCTCTCCCGGGACCACCTTCATCCGGATCGGTTCGGTCTCGGCCAGCTTGTATTGCCCCGCGGAGGGATCGAAGTAGTCGAAGCGCAGCCCGGGAAGGGTGAAGGCCCCGGTGCTCTGCGGCGAGACCAGATACTCCTGGGTACGGCGTCCGCCAAAGCGACCGGCCTTCACCATCGGCTTGTCGGTCGCGGTTGGGTCGTAGACCCGCACGTTGGGCGGGGCCTTGATCCGGGGCAGCTCGACGTTCTTGAAGTTGCCGGTCCCCTCCAGCGAGACCTTCACCGTCACCGGCGTCCCCAGCTCGACCTCAGGCGCGGAGCTCTCGGTGCTCAGCTTCCAGCTCCCGACGTTCCTCCCGCCGGCCGAGGGCGGCCCTCCGGGGGGTAGCGGCTTGACCTTGAGCTTCAGCCCGTTGCTCTTGCGGTGCAGCTTGTGGCCCGCGAACACAAAGCCGCTGGTGATATCCGCCTCGGCCGGAGAGACCTCCAGATTTCCCGCCGTCACCGGGAAGAGCGCGCGCCGTTTGAGCAGGTAGACCCTGTAGGGCACCCCCTGAACCGTCTTTTCCTGGGGTGTGAGCTGGGAGGGATTCTCCAGATCTTCGCTCCAGAACCCCTCCAGCTTGGGCAAGACCACCGCATCCACCGAGGCCAGATCCACCCGGGAGAAGATGTAGACCGTATAGGTGGCCTGCTCGCCAACGAAAACCTCCTGCTTGTCCAGGGTCGCCTTGAGGAACAGATCCGAGTCGGAGCGCGGGATACTCATCTCGTCGCTCAAGCCAAACCGATCTTGCAGGTCCCTCAGGCTCCGGGGAGGACCGCCGAACGGCTGGTCGAGGTCGTCGAGCGGGTTGCCTGGACGGGCCGGGCTTGAAGTGGCGCCGGGAGCGTGCCCCGCCACGACCTTCAGGGTGATTGGCTTCGTACGATAGACCTTCCCCTTCAGCTTGAGCTGGGCGGGAGGGATGACCAGGGTGCCGGTGCGCTTGGCGCGCATCGTCAGCTCGTAGGTGCGGGTCCGCTTGATGAATCGGCCATTGCCGCCCATCTGGATCGACATCTGGGTGCCTTCGGCGCGATTGAGCACCTCCAGCTTGTTGGAAGCGGGCAGCCGCAGCTCGCCTTCGTCACCCACCGAGGTGAAGACCGAGAGGGTGAAGGTGTCCGAGGTGCCGACCAGCTTGCGGTCGACCATCTGATAGAACTCGAGCCCTTCCTCGGCGCCAGCGGGCGCGGCGATAGAGACGACCGCGATCGTCGCCGCAAGCGAGAGGATCGCGGTCCAGGGGTTACCAGTCCTTCTCATTCTGCTTCCTCGGCTTCTTCTTCTGGAACCGCCACAGCTGCAGACTCTTCTCGCTCTCTTTCATCGAATCGAGAAGCCTCTTGACCTCTTCCTCGCTGAGCCGTCCTCCCTTCACGCTGCCCGCATCGGGAGCGCTCGGCTCTTCTCCCTGTTGCTCCGGCTCGGGCTGCCCGCCGCCGTCCTGCTCATGCTCGTTTGCTCCGCCCTGGGTCCCGCCGTCCGACCCGCCGTCTCCGCCGCCTCGTTGAGACGGGTGGTTTCCTGCGAAAGCGCCTCTCGCAACAGGGCCATGTCATTGCGGGCCCGTTCAGCCGCCAGCGACGCCTGGTCGATGTCGTTGCGCAGTGAATGCAGCACCTCGCCGGTCTGCTGGGCGGCGAGGGC
>JBGTHI010000421.1:0-3991 GCA_041746295.1 Myxococcaceae bacterium | reverse complement strand
GCGGCGCGGCGGGTGCCCGCAGCGCGAGCCGCACCATGCTCCACACCCAGGGTCTTGAAGCGGCGGCGGCACGGACCGGTCAGGCCGCGGCCAAGGCGAGCCTCAGCTGGCGTGCCCTGGAGCAGGTCCGGTATGCCGCCGAAGAGGTCGGAACGCTCTCGGCCGAGGGCGTGGTCCGGTCATATCTCCAGACCGGGGATCTCCGGAACGCGGGCGAGGTTCTCGGGGGCAATCTCCAGTTCCTGGTGGCGATGCGGATGGCCCACGCCAGCAAGGCGCTGATCAAGAAGACCGGTGCCCTAGAATGGCTGACCAAGAAGCTGCGCCGCGAGAGCACGGCGGACGATCCGGCGCAGCTGGCGGCGGAGGCGGCGTTCCAGGGGTTGTTCGAAAAGCTCCTCAAGGAAGGGCCCGAGCGCGCCGATCTGGGTGAGCTGGCCAAGCAGACCGAGCAGTTCCTGTCGGAGATCGGCGACCCTGGGTCTCCGGCGCGAAAGACCATCGAAGCGACCTGGCCCGAGGTGGCCAAGGTGGTCATTCCCGCGCTGGAAGCAATAGAGCTGGGCCGCCAGGTGGTCGTCGCCGGGGAGTCCGGCGCGCCCACGGTGGAGCGCATCCGTGAAGCGAAGAGCCGGCTCGAGTCCTTTCAGGCCGAGGGTGCGGCCGTGCCCGGGGGTGAAAAGACCGTGAAGATGCTCTCCACGGCGCTCGGCTCGCTCGAGGCGGCGGTCGGAGCGATCGACAAGGGACTGTCCAAGGTGGACGGGCTGGAGCCGGGACAGCTCACCGAGCTCACGACGGAGGCGTTCGACCGGGTCCAGGGGGTGGTAGCCGGGGTACAGAAGGCGGCCCTCGAGAAGCAGCTCGCGGACGCGCGGGGCGCCGACATCCAAGACTTCATTGTGATCGACCAACTCCAATGCAAGATGGCGAGGATCGACCAGGTGCTCGGCAACATCGTGCTCGGACCCACGGCCCCGAAGATCCACGAGCTGCTCACCGAGCACGGGGTCAGCGAAGAGCGGATCACCCAGCTCGCTCCCGCGTTCGACAAGCTGCTTCGGTTGGCGCGAGCGGTGGCGAAGGTGGAGAGTCGCCAGCTCGATCAGGTCGCGGAGTCGATCGCTCCGACGGTCCTTCCCGAGGTTCGAAACGCGATTCGTGACTACGTGTCGGGCCTGATGACCGCGACGTTCGTGCCCCACGAAGGGGGCGAGCTCGGGAAGTTGGTCTGTGACCTGACCGACACCCTGGGAACCCTCAACGATTCGAGCATCGATCTCGCCGTCCGGACGGAGCGGGCCCAGGCGCTGGTCTCGAAGGTGCTGAGCGTCAGCGGCGCCCTGAAGCTGGCGCCGGACGCGCTGGGCGAGATGAAGACCAACGCCAAGATGGTCTCCGAGGTCCGGCTGCGGGATCTCGCGAACGATCTGACGGAGCGGCTGGCCCGGGCTGCGCCCGAAGAGGGGCAGCAGGTGCTGCGGGACATGAGGAATCAGATCCTCGGCGCGGGCGAGCTGGCCTCGGCGCTGGGGCGGGTGATGAGGGGAACCCTGAAGCGCTTCGATTCCCAGGCTGAGCAGGTGGAGTATTTCCGGAAGAGCCTGGAGGGGGCACCCCTCGGTTACGTCAAGCTGCTGCAGACCCTCTCCACCTTCTTCAGCGGCGGTTTCTCCTCCGACTCGGTTCTGGAGAGCGACAGGGTCAAAGCCAAGACGGAGATGCTCCGGGGCCTGGTGCGGACCTTTGCGGACCCCTCGGCCGACCCGTCCGCCCCGGCCGATTCGGCTCAGCAGGGCATCACGGAGGCCATGATCGAAGGGGTGCTGGAGCGCGGCCCAGAGGTCTTCGAGGCCCTCCGGCTGGCCACCATCGAGCTCCAGAGCAAGGTCACCCCGATGGAACGGGCGGCGGCCGAGCGGCAGATGGAGAAGTTCCTCCAGGGTCGTCCCCTGGAATCGGTCTTCTCTGAGTTCGACTGGGATCCCTTGGCCTCGGGCACGGTCGCCCAGACGCACAAGGGACGGATGGCGGACAGCGGGCGGGAGGCGGCGATCAAGCTGCTGCGCGAAGGGGTCGAGGAGTCGATCGATCGCTCCGTTGGCTCCGCCTACCTGCTCCTGGACGTGCTCGCCGAGTACATGAACCTCGGCCACGGTGAGGAGGCCGCGCCGTGGATGAACTTCCTCCGGAACACCCTTCCCAGCTTCATGGAGGACTTCCGGCCGGAGACCGACCTCCCCCAGGAAGCGGCCAACAACAGGGCCTTCGAGCACCACTTCGCCGCGGACCCCACCCTGGCCGTTCCGGAGATCTTTCTGGCCGGCGAGACCGTGCTCGCGATGCAGTACATCCACGGGGACTCGTTCCCCGATGCGTCCCTGCGCTTCGAGACCGCCAAGCTCGGCAGAAGGCGGGTGGAGCTGGGCGTGGGACCCACCGGTCCGGTGGGCAGCGCGCAAGGGGCGGAGCAGCGCGCGCAGTTCGCGGCCGAGACGCTCTACGGCTACGAAAGCCCCGCGGTTCGCGAAGTGGTGGAACAGCCCGGCGATCCCGGCGGCTACTACGTGACCCTGGAGCTGCCTTCGAAGGCACAGCCGACGGCGGAGGTGCGCGTCGACAAGCTCTCGGGGGAGGTCGAACCCCAGGGGATCGTGCCCGATCTCTCCGAGGGCGGCCACCTCCGGCTCTTGGCGGCGCTGGACGCCAACACCGGCCTGGGCCCGGTCCTGTACAAGGACATGCACGGCGACCTGCACCCTGGAAACACCCTGTTCCCGGCCGATCTGCGGACCGTCGTGGTCCTCGACTTTGGCAACAAGGTGGACATCAGCTGGGGCGAGCTCGGTGTCCCCGCCACGTTCCTGGCTTCCAAGATCCTGAAGAACCCCAAGCTGATGGCGAAGGCGGTGGTGGACGCTTCGCCCAAGGGCAAGCTCACCGAGGCGAAGAGGGCCGAGTGGTCGGCGGAGCTGACGACGCACTTCGAGCAGCAAATGGCCCGGGGAGTCGACACGAAGACTCTGCTGGCCGATGTGCTGTGGCAGGCGGGAAAGAAGTACGGAATGAGCGGCACGTACATGCAGCTCCTGCGCGCCACCGCAAGCCAGGTGGCCGCCAACGTCAGCGTGTCCCGCAAGTTCCTCAACCCCTCGGAGTTCTCCGCGGTGGAGAACTGGGGCAAGCAGCCCGAGCTGGTCGCCGACGCCGTGATCCGGATGTCCGACGAAGCGATCAAGATGCCGCTGGCGGAACGGACGGTGGTGCGCGGAGAGCTGGTCAAGCATCTCAGAGCCGAAGTGGGCACCTCGCCCGATCTCGACCTGATGCCGGCTCGACTTCAAGAAATCGCCGGGTGGAACGGGCTCACCCTCCAGCCCGAGTCGATCAAGCAGATCGAGGCGATCGCGCCGCTCCACAAGAAGGGCAGCGGGCTCTGGGATCAGCTCAAGTCGATGGGCCAGGGAGACTTCCTGTCGGGAACCGAAGAGGAGGCCGATGCCCAGATGCTCCGGACGATGGAGACGGTTCAGGCCAAGACCGCCCTCTCCGCGATGAAGAAGAGCGCCACTTCGGCCAGCGCGGGGACGCAGTCCAGCGCGGTGGCCACCGGGCTCGCGGGCAGGGTCTCCCCCTCGCGCGGCCTCTCCGGCCGGATGAAGCGCGAGTACGTCCGCGCGATGATGGAGGAAGTCTCCCCCAGCTTGCAGGAGGTCCGATACGACAACCCACGTCGCTCCCTGCCTCGGCCGGCCATTCCCGCCTCGATGCTGGAGGCGGCGCCGTTGGAGCGCGCCGGACGCCTCCCGTTCATGCCGGTCGTCCCCCCGTCCGACCCGATTCAGGAGAAGGCGCCAGAGAATCGACCCGACCGGGTTCCAATTCGAGCCGTTCCCAGCCTCGGCGCCGGCATCGGGAGCCGGGCGCTGCTCATGCAGAGCGCGCTCAGCTACACCCGGCCGATCATCCGGCAGAGCTCTCCCTTCCCCGA
>JBGTHI010000420.1:0-2247 GCA_041746295.1 Myxococcaceae bacterium | reverse complement strand
GTCGACCCGGAGTCGGGCCGGCTGGCAGCGGCGATCGACGTCGGCAAGGCTCCGACAGAGGTTGCCGCGTCGGACGAGTGGGCGTGGGTGCTGAACTCGAACGACGGCGCGGGGACGATCTCGCGGATCGACACGGGCCGGCGAACGCTCGTCTCGACGTTCTCCGTGGGCGGCACGCCTCGGAATCTCCTTTCCGCGTTCGGCTCACTTTGGGTCGGCGCCGGGCTCGACTACCAGACGCCGCACGAGGTGCGGCAGACCTGGGAGGATGAACACCGACTACAGAAAACCGCGGCCTAGCCTGTCAACACGGGCGGGGAGCAGGTCAGATAGTCCAGCTTATGCGCGAGCCCTGCCCTGCTTGCTGAGGGGCTCTATGGACAGTGCCGGCGAATGGCCACGCCCTCACGCGGGCGTTTCCCGGTTCGTCACAGGACATAAGATCCCGCGCGTGCGGTTCTAGCCACGTTTCTGATTTGCGGATCGATGCGGGTGCGATGCGATCACAGAAACAGACAGAACCGTGACTATTGCCGCGTTTGTCGTCCGAACGCTCACCGTGCCCTGCCGTGCCACTGAGGTCGCTAAGCCGGCTGGGCGAGCTTCACGACATGATCGAAGAGCCGCTCGATTGGAGTGATCAGAGCCTCATCCATCCGATCGAAGTCGATCGAGGCTGGCCACGTGTTCGCCAGGACGAAGTACTTCTCGCCCAGAAACGCCGACGTGCCAAAGCCGCCCCAGTTCTTCGCGGTGAGCACAAGAAGGAACGATCCTGCGTCTTCGTGATCGGACAGGAGCCTTGACTCGCGATCGGTGAACTGCGCCTCCCAGCCGTGGCGCTTCCAGCCAAGCTGTGTCTTGCATTCGATCGCCGCTAAGCAGCGATCAGCCCGCCAGATCGAGATGTCCGGGCGCATAGCGCCCCGCGCTCGGCGCACTTGGCGCTCCGCCTCTACGTCTACATCGAGTGCGTGCGTGCGGGCTAGCGCTTTCAAAAAGAACACGACTGTCTCGACGAAGAAGTCAGCAGCAGCGCCCATGTATCGCTTATCCAGGTAGCGCATCATCCGCAACTGCGACCGGTAGAAGACCGACATGCGGAGAAGAACGGCTCGAGTGACGTCTGTGCCGTCGAGCGGTAGTGGGCCTTGCGCCGCGAGACGTTCAAAAGCCGCCTCGAGCGACCCTGGTAGTCGCTCGATCGAGTCTCGGAAGGCGGCGTCGGCGTCAACAGTCGTCATGCTTGTGACCTTGACCTGAGAGTAAGGCCATTTTTGCGGCCGCGCGGCGCCTGCGCCAAGGCCCAGTACGCATCATGCGCCAGGCCACCCCGCGTCCCTTCCCTCTCCGGCGAAGCCGACCTTCTCGCGAGCCTCAATCTCGCTCGTCAGCTTCGCGATCTCTACCGGGGCCATCTCGACCCTGTCGTTCGAGCCTGGTGTCAGCGTTCGCGTGCCTGCCGCCACGCCCTCCCAGTACTTGAGCCAGTTCCGCAAGTCCGGAGTTCCGACATGGTCGTACTCGGGATGCTTGACCCAGCCGACCCGTGGTCTGTGTGGAGTGCTGATGATCGCTCCCTTCCCCGTCTGCGAGCTGAGCGCCGCGACTTCGAACATCTCTCGACCCGGTGTGATCCATCGGATCGTCGCTCGGACGCTCGACTTTCGTTGATCCCACTTTGTTTTTTGACCGTACACGCGGTCTTATGGGGAACGGTCGCGCCGCGGCTAGGCGTCGACCGTTGGGTTGAGCCTTGCGGCTCGAGCCTGCTTCACTCACCGATTGACTGTCGTCGGAGCGATCCCGGTCAGATATACGACGTCATCGAGCGTCAGTCCTCGGTCTCGGAGGCTCACGACTCACGCACGAAGCTCGGGCGATGCCTGGCTTCCACGGTAGCCCTGCCGATGCATCTGCATGTGCCGCGCCCGAGAGACGATCTCGAGGTTGTCCGGGTCGTTGTTTGACCTGTTGCCGTCAACGTGATGCACATGCTCCTCTCGCCGAAGCTTCCTGCCCTCGCGCTGCTCGACCACTCACCGATGCTCGGCCACTCGTTTCCCGTTGACGCTCTTGTAGCGGTACCCCCGCTCGGTTCAGCCAGCGCCACGGCCACGGCGGTTGTGTCCGAGGACGAAGCGTCGCGGTCTACCGGATTGATCCCGGTTCGTCGCGCTTCCACAGCCGCACCCGCATACCCCCGAGGTGTCTTTCATGTCTTCCATTGATTCTCCTGAAATGTGT
>JBGTHI010000419.1:0-7800 GCA_041746295.1 Myxococcaceae bacterium | reverse complement strand
TTGGAACGGAGCGACGATCGTCCAGCTCACCGATGTCCACGTGGGTCCGACCATCGGCCGCGACTTCATCGAATACCTGGTCGAGAGAACCAACGCGCTCAACCCCGACCTGGTGGCGATTACCGGGGACCTGGTCGACGGCAGCGTGTCGGAGCTGGGGCCGCTCTGCGCGCCGCTCGCGCAGCTCAAGTCGCGCCACGGCACCTACTTTGTAACCGGCAACCACGAATATTATTCGGGGGTGGACGAGTGGGTCGCCTACCTGGCGACGCTGGGTATCCGGACGCTGCGCAACGAGCGGGTCCGTTTCGAGCGTCAGGGCGTCGCCTTGGAGCTCGCGGGGATAGACGACTGGAGCTCGATGGGGGCGGGGAGGGGACATGGTCCCGATCTCCCGCGTGCGCTGGCGGGCAGAGACCCCTCCGCACCGGTGGTGTTGCTGGCCCATCAGCCCAAGGCGGTTGAAGAGGCGGCCAGGCTGGGCGTGGACGCGCAGCTCTCCGGCCACACTCACGGCGGGCAGATCTTCCCTTTCGGGCTCCTGGCGCGGCTGGATACGCCCTACGTGCAGGGGCGTTATCGGGTGGGGGAGCTGGAGCTCTACGTGAGCCCCGGGACCGGATATTGGGGCCCGCCCATGAGGTTGGGCACCCAGGCGGAGATCACCCGGATCAATTTGCGCCGCGCTTAGCGACCGTGACCTCCGCTCGACGCATGTGCCTCCGGATTGGGCGCCTGCTCGTCAAGCCCCGGAAGGATCTCCTTGAGGACCCCTCCCAGCATCATGAAGCGATTCTCTCCGAATCGTTTGATGCATTCGGGGTCGGTGCGCTTGGGCTGGAGGACCTCGGTCAGGAGGCGACCCCTTGCGGGAGGGATGAGCAGAGTCCGGGTAGAGCAGTAGCTCAGGGTCTTGATCAGCGCGTCTCGCCGCATTCCGAGCTTGATTTCATTGTGAGAGCCGGGCGGCTCGGTGGGCTGCGGAAGAAGAGCCACCGGCTGCGCAGCGGCCAGGGCGGCCTCGTTGCCCAGAGCCTCCCTGCGACCGGTGCGCCGCGGCACCGATGGGGTCCCTCCGGCGGGGACGAGCTCATCGCCGCTCGGTGTGTCCTCCGCTTTGGAGCGAGGAGACTGGGTGGAGCAGGCGAACAGGACGAAGATTGCAGCGGCCGGCCATCGAGCCCTTACTTGCATCCGGTTCCTCCATGTCGGCACTCGTGTGCCTCCTTGTCCAATTCCATCTGCGAGACCGACTGCACCAGCTCCTTGGTCTGATTGACCGAAGAGCCGGAGGCGGCGCCCGCTTCCAGCGTGAGAACCTGCGTCGTTCCGACGCCGCCCGCGATCATCCACTGCGGCGCCGGCTCTCCCGGGACCGCCACCACGGTCCGTTCGACGTAACGCGGCTGACTGGTTCCTCCATCGCTCCCGCTTGAGGTTCCGCCATCGGTACCGCTCGCGGCGACGAAGGAGTCGGCGCAGTTCGCCTGGCCGGTGACGTAGTTCGCCTGGTAGAAGCGGGCAATGTTCTCGCCACTGGCGGCGCAGGAGGTGGTCCCGCCCGAGACGGGCTGGAAGGAGTTCCACAGCACGCAGCCATCGAGGACGGTGGACCCGGATCCGGACCGCTCGTCGACATCAGCGGTATAGGCGATGTACCAGCCAGGTCCATAGGCATCGGCGGAGGTGGTTGTGGTGACGAGGGATGTGAGATTGGCCTCGCTCATCGGGGCGCCGCTATAGGCCTGATCATAGGCGGTAGCCTCCGTATCGGTGTCGAACCGCCGCGTGGCAGCGGCCCCTCCGTAACTCCAGAAGCCGAAGAAGCGGTCGGGGCTGGCGGTGGCTGCGGTCCCCGCGGAGTAGCTGCTGGTATCCCAGTTGTTCGTGACTGTGCTGCAGGCCCAGCTGGTGGAGATCCCACTGCAGAGGTAGTCGAGCGTGCCGGCCGAGGCCTGACCGCAGTTGCTGGTGCTGTCGTAATCCCAGCTCAGCGTCACCCGGGCTCCGGAGCAGGCGTTGCCGGCGGCGAGCGCTGTGTTGGAGCTAGATGTGTAGAGCCCGGACGTGTAGGTCGCGCTGCCGATCTCTGTGTTGCTGGTGCCGCGCTGTACGGTGACCGTGTTGCGCACTGTGCAGCCGATGCGGGCGCATCCGCTCGGGTTGGAGAGCCGGCAGCTCGGGCCACCGATGTCGGCCAGATTGAACCGGTCGCCGGAGCCAATGAAGGTCCTAAGATATCCCGTCGCAGGTTGAATGGCGTTGGAGGTCATGAAGCTGAAGGGCGACCGAAGCCGCTCCGTGCTGCCGCCGTTTCGGAACGACCGGGCAGCGTACCAGTTGTTTACCTTCTTGGTCGCGGAGGTTCCATCGACGGTGCCAGAAGTGGATTCCCCCGGCTTCCAGAACCGCACCGTCCAGACACTGCCTCCGTAGTCTCCGAGGGTCGCGGTGTCGAACAGGTAGTCCTGGTCGAGACTGGAGCTGAGTCCCTGGCCCAAGTCCAGCATCGCTGGGGGGGCCACGAAGGGATACTTCATCTTGATCGCGTTGGTCTGTCCGTCGTTGTAGAAAATGCTCCAAAGGGTGTTTCCGGTTTTGAGGTCGACCACCGCCAGGCCCCGACCGCGGCTCAGATACGGATCCCACCCTCCGTTGAAGAAGCCTATCCAGCGCTCCTCAGCTTTCGTTCCATTGACAGTGATCGGTCCGGTAGCGTTCTTGATGGCAACTGCTCCAATGGGAGGAGGCTTGGGTGCGAAGTTTCCGTAGCTGTCGCCGACCTGCAATGAGAGGGCGTCGCAGGGCTGAGGCCACATCCAGAGGAAATCGCCGGCCTGGCTGGGTGGGCTGTACTGCGTCCCGCTGGATGAGGTCAGAATGGTGGTGCGGCCGGAGGTGCCCGCCCCGGGCAGGAGAGAGGTCATGTCCAGCGCGAACCTGTGGACACCGCCCTCACCCATCCCGGTTACCGCGACGGTGCGGAACTCTCCGGCCTGTTTAATCTGATCCGTCCCGTTGGAGCCGGTGCCGACCCCATTCAACCAGACATCCCGGACCATCGCTGTTCCATCGACGAAATAGGTATGCGTATCCAGCTTGTCCTTGAGCCTGGGCAGCTGGTCCGGCGGAACGAAGGCCCACAGCTCCTCCCCTGTGCCCTGGTTGTAGATGGGGTCCCCCAACAACGGGTCGTCGGAGAGGTACTTGCCGTTGTGAAAGGCGTGCAACATGCCACCGTTCGACCCAACCAGCACGACCTTGTCGCGTTTGCCTTGAAGCCGCACATACTCTTCATAGGCGTCCTTGCCGGAGTAGTCGGCCAGTGGCGTCTTGGTCTTGAAGAGCGTCTCGGTGCATTGAGAGGTGAGCCCACAGAAGTACTTGGAGGTGGGCGGCTCCACCGATATCGGTGACGAGTGAAAAATGTCGGCCAGAAGGAAGCTGCGGTCGTAATCCCTCATCGTCGGATCGGCGTTGAGGATGTCCGCCCCGCGGTACCACTTGATCACGTACTCTGCGCACTCGGTCGCGGTCATCGTGGCCAGCCCCATGCTGGTCCGCAGGGCGGAGCAGGGGTCCGTCTTGTTGGGGATCCCGAGGTACTCGCGAAGTAGGGCGGCGTTGGCCACCGAGAACTCGATCGGTGTGTCGCTGTTGTTCAGGGTCCCACTGCCGGCCGATGAGTCATTGTCGATTACGGTATAGATCTTCCGGGTCTTCCAGTATTGGGTCGCGCCGGCCACCGGCTTCATCACCTTCGAAGCCTCCCAGTACGGCTTGGCGAGCTCCTGCTGGTTGTCGAGCTTCCGGAAGACTCCCTCGTCGTCCTCCACGACCGCGTCGCCATCCTGGTCAAGAAGATTGACGTCATCGCAGTCGCCGTCGTGATTCAGGTCGTTGGGGTCGCCGGCTCCGCCGGTGAGCACGGTGGCCGCCTGGGCGTCGTTGCAGTAGCTGCCTCCAGTCCGGCTAACCCGCTCCGCACCCAGTTCGAAGCGGTAGAGGAGCCCCTGGTTGGATTTGCCGGGAGTAGAGTTGGGAATGAAGCGAGGGAGTACCGATCCCCCGGTCCGATTGACCTGGAGGCTGGGGACCGAAGCGGCGGAGAACGAGGTGGCGCGCGTCTGGATACGGGCGATGGTGGCCAACACCTGTGCTTCCAACTCCGATTGATCCTGGGCCTCGAAGTACTCGCCACTGCCGACTTCGGTGGCATGACGCAGGATGGGCGCGTCCACCGCGAAACCGATCGCATAGGTGTTCAACACCTGATTTCCCGCGGTGTTGAAGGAGGAGGAGACCACCGGATTGGCAGTTCGCTGAAGGTCCTTCGTCGCCAGCAACTGCGCGACGTCGTCGAGCATGTCGTCGCTCGCAGCCGCCTCCGCAGCGGCGCAGTCGCCGGTCCCGTTGAGATCATAGTCGGGACAGATGACGTTGCTGCCGCCGTTCTGGGTCTTGATCTGTGCCCGGGGAAGGTTGTCATCCTCGGTCGGTTGACCATCGGTGATGATGATCACCGCGTTCACCTGGCAACCCCAGCAGACGCTCCGCTGTTGGCCGTTCAGGGAGCCGTTCTTGTAGCTGTTCTTTAGATAGCTCGAGGCAAAGCCAAAGCCGGGAACGGAGGCGGTGGTTGCGTTGGTGTAGACCGCGTCGCTTGATGAAAAATATTGCCCCACGTTGAACAACGTCTCCGCCAGAGGGGTGGAGTTGGTGAAGGTGAGCCCGTTGATGTTGTTGACCAGGTTGGCGCGGTTGCTGTCGAAGTTGGATCCCTCGCTGAGTGAGAGATTGCAGGGCGGGTTCTGACTTCGCAGCAGATCGCCACCATCGGCGCCGGAGAAGGCCGACATGCCCATTCGAACCCGACGAAGGTTCTTGACGATCCTCTTCATCACTGCGCGGGCCGAGACCAGCTTGGGTGGATTGAAGTTGAGCATGTTGCCGGTGAACAGGAAGTACTGATTGTTGGAGCCATTGGAGGCGAAGGAGACCCCCGGCTTCTTGTAGAAGCCGCGCGTGTTCAGGCAGGAGAGGCAGTCGTTGTACTGGGTGGCCTGCGAGCTGGCGTAGCTGGGCCAGATCGACTGACAGGCGGCGGTCTTGGAGACGTGGGTCGCGGTGGGGCTGAAGCTGTAGCCCCAGCTGTCGTACTTGTAGATTTTGGCCGATGCGAACAGGTCGCTGTAGGGGCCGCTGTCGCTTCCGAGGCCTGTCCCCTGATCGGGAAAGGGGTAGGCGGTGGCGGCGCCGGTTTCGGTGCCCGCGTTCCAGCTCTTCGCGGTCTGATAGGCGAGCAGATAGGTGTTGCTGCAGCCGTTGGCAGAGGGGTCGCTATTGAAGAAGGTGGAGGTGCCCACCTTTCCTGCCTGGGGCAGGTCCTGCATCGAGCCCGAGTTGTCGAGAATGAAGTGGATGTTGGGCGGGGTGCCTTCCCCCTGATAGAAGCGCTCATCGCCGGGGGTGTCGGAGCCCTTGACGATGTTGCTGGCCAAAGAGGTGGTGAGCTGACAGCAGGCGACCTTGGTCTCTGCTACGCCGAGCTCCGCGCTCACGTCGGTGCCAACCATCGCGGCGACCGCGCCTGCAGCCAGGATCCAGCGCAACTGTCGATGGGGAGCAGTCATAGTGGTATGCCTCTCGTGCTTCAGATTCCGATGCGTACAACGAACTCGATCTCGCGCTCCGGCCCGTCGGACTTCTCCTGGCAGAGCGCGGTGATCCAGTAGTAGCCGGCCATTAGGGTCGGCTTGCCCACCTTGTTGGAGCTGTCGGCGACCTGGTTGGAAGAGCCCGCGACCGTGTCGTCCTTGAGCCTGACCACCGTCTTGAGCGTGGTCGTGCCTCCATCGCTCAACGAATAGTGGCGGGTCTGCAAGCTCGCCGTCTCGCCGTCATCCCCGTAGGGGATCCCCGCGTCAATGCTCACTGTCTCGATGTTGCCTTGCAGCACCCGGGTCCGGGCCAGGAACAGATTCCGTGCCGCCTGGGCGCAGGCAGAGAGGCGATCGTCGCGGGTGCGGAGAACGGCCGCAGAGCGCTCGCTTCCGGTGAAGGTGATCGCGCCCGCCACCAGCAACGTGGCCACGGTTAGCACGATCAACACAGCAATCAGGATGTAGCCGCCGTTTCGGGTCGTGCGCATGGGATCTATCCCCCTTGACCCGGGTTGGGTGGCAGGATCTGGGTTCGCATCAGGAGGTTCTTGGGCGCCACCGAGAAGCGTACCACCCGGCGGAGGAAGCCGTCCCGTCGGCTCATGTTGGCCGGGTCCAGCCCTCGGGGGTCGAAGTTGGTCGCGGGAGTGGCGTTGAGGTTCTCCAGCTGCCGCCAGGCCACCACGCCACTGGTGGTGAGCGTCTCCTGTGCCCAGCTCGCGGTCGGGTTGTACAGCTCGTCACCCAACGCATCCCGATCCGCGTCGCTACCCCGTACGATCATCGTGACCCGGATCTGCCGGATGTTGGCGGGATGGCTGATGGAGCGATTTGCGGCGCTGTAGGAGTCGGTCCAGTACCAGGCGCCGGAGAGGTCTGCCGGAACTGCGATGGACGTGGCCCAAGCATCGCCCCAACCGGGAGTCGACGCGCTGGTCACTCCCACCAGAGCGGGGGTCGTGGTGGAGGTGTGGAGGGCATAGGAAATCTGCAGCTGCTCGACCCCCGGCGTAAAGGGAACCGCATCGGAGGCGCTGACGCTGCCATCTTCCGTGAGGTCCGTGCCCCGGTGCAGCATGAGATACGGTGTTCGAGGCGTTCCGGCGAGGCCGTCGTCGTCGAAGGCCGCCACATAGAACGACAGGCGGTCGATCTTGACGATGGTGGCGGTATCGTAGCAGTCCTGGGACAGAGCGGCCTGTTGGTGGAAGCGCGCGCCCGGGGAGGAGATAGGGCTCTCGGCGCCAGCCACCGCGGTCTCGAGCGGAATGGTGGTCTGCCCGGCCGGAACGGCGCTGTTGACCGTCACGTAGCTGTAGTTGAGCGCGCCGCTGCACAAGGCCAGAAGGATCTGCCCTTTCTTGATGCCCTCGGTAAGTGCCACCGAGACCGTGATGCTGCTGGTGCTGGCGGCGGTCGCCGTCCGTTGGAAGAGCGGGTCCCGGATGTGAGCCGTGATCGCATCGGGGTAGCGGTCGTCGCGCGTGGCGGGATTGGACACGTCGAAGCCGTCGTAGGCGAGGAACGTCATCGCCGGGTCGACCCCGTATCCCGCCTTACGGAGATTCCGATCCATGAAGGCCACGGCCTGCCGTCCGCCCGACTGAACCCCGCGACGGCTCAGGTGGACCTGATGCTGCTTCACCTGGGCGATGAAGACGCCCGCGATGCCAGTCATCATCATGCCGGCGATCGCGATCGAGACCAGCATCTCTATCAATGTAAACCCTCGCCGGGAGGGGACGGGGCGCATCAGATCTGCTCGCTAGAAGTACCCGGTGCGATCATCACCTCCGGGTTGTACTTGACGGTAAAGAACGGAATGGTTTTGAGCGACGGACCGACTTTGAAGGTGACGTTGATCATCACCTGCTTGTATTCGACCTCTCCGGCCGCGTTGCTCTGGTCGGTGACCGTCCAACCCACCGCGTAGCGAGTGGCACTGCTGCTGATTCGGCCGTCGGCGATGTTGATTGCGGCGGATACGCCGAGCATCGGCTCGTCGGCGCCCCAGTCGCTCTGGAAGGTATGAGCTCCCACGGAGAGCGCCGAATGGTTGTACGGAAGTCGCTCGAAGCTGTCGACGAGGTCTCGACCGATCGATGCGGCGCCGCTCTCGTGGCTGGCGAGGCCATTC
>JBGTHI010000418.1:0-6880 GCA_041746295.1 Myxococcaceae bacterium | reverse complement strand
CAGGGCGCGCTCACCCTTGCGCTGACCAACGCTCCAGATTCGCCCCTGGCGCGCGCCGCGGAGTGGGTGATGCCGCTGGGAGCCGGAGAGGAACAGGCGGTCGCGGCGAGCAAGACCTATCTGTCCCAGCTCTTCTCGTTTGCCCTGCTCAGCGCTGCGCTGGAGTCGGCTCAGACCGGCTCCTCCGATGCGTGGACCGCCCTCACCCGGCTGCCGGGGCAGGTGGACGAGACCCTTCGACAGTGTAAGGGGGTGGCGGCGGCGGCGGCCAGCTTCGCGCGCAGCCCCTCCGCACTGGTGCTGGGGCGCGGTTACAACTACGCCACTGCCTTCGAGGTGGCACTGAAGCTCAAGGAGACCTGCCTGCTGCTGGCGCAGCCCTACTCACCCGCCGACTTCCTCCACGGTCCGTCGGCGCTCCTGGGCGAGGGGCAGCCTGTGATCTGGGTGGCTCCCAGCTCACCGGTGCTCGCCGATAGCGCGGCGTTGCTCGCGCTGCTCGAGGAACGCAAGGCCCGGCGGATGGTGATCTCCGACCGCCCGGAGCTGCTCTCCAAGGCCGAGCTGGCGATCGGCCTGCCCCAGGCGGTGCCGGAGTGGCTGTCTCCGTTGACCGCGGTGGTTCCGGGTCAGTGCTTCGCCGAGGCGCTCTCCCGTGCTCGCGGCTTCGATCCCGACCGGCCGCGCGGGCTCAAGAAGGTGACCCTGACCCGCTAGTGGAGGGTGTCGCCGCGGCGAGCCTCGAAGGTCAGCCGGCGGTAGTCCAGCTCGAACGCGGGGCGGTCCTTGCGCGCGGAGTCAACCAGCGCATTCAGGAAGGAGGAGCGCAGCTCGGGCGTGGCGAGCCGCGCCAGCGCATCGCGGACGATCACCTTCTCCACGAACTCACGGAAGGGTGTGGCGGAGTCGAACAACACCGGGGCATCTTCCATCCACGCGCGTGCCTCGCTGAAGCCGGCCGCGTGAAGCCGCGCTTCGGTCTCTTCCGCCGCGGCGTAGTGCCAGGGCTCGCTCCAGCCGACGAAGTGAGTCGCGAAGGGCTCCGCCCGCATCAAAGCCGCCGCTCGTGCTCGAACCCGGGCGATGTTTCCCTGACCTCCGCATTGCGCCACCACCCTGCCGCCGGGGGTGAGGGTGCGAAAGAGCCCCACGAAGAGCCGAGCATGGTCCTTGATCCAATGGAAGGTCGCGGTGCTGAAAACGAGGTCCGCCTTGGCGTGGAGCTGGGGATTCTCGTCCAGGGTCTGAAGATCTTCGCGTACGAACCGGACCCGGTCTCCGAAGCGGGGTTCCAGAAAGGCGCGCGCTTCGCTGAGCATCGCCTCCGAGCCATCCAGGGCGATCACCCGGGCCTCCGGATGGCGCGCGAGCAGCTCGGCGGTCAGCCGTCCCGTACCGCAGCCCGCATCCAGAACCACCTCGTCGCCCGAGAGCGCCAGACGGTCGAGCACCTGAAGCCCCCAGGCGAACTGCGGATTGGAAATCCGGTGGTAGGCACGCGCATCCCAATCGGTTCCGCTCATGGAAACCTCTCTACGGGATAGCGCGCCCTCTGTGCTAGGGCCTTGAAGCGGTGACCTCTCCCCTCGCAGCCCTGCTTCCAGAGTCCCACCAAGGAGACGAGGTGCTCTCGCGCTTCGTCACCTATGCCGCATCCCTTGGGTTGGAGCTCTACCCCGCGCAGGAGGAGGCGATCCTCGAGCTGTTGTCCGGCAAGCATCTGATCCTCAACACGCCGACCGGTTCCGGGAAATCGTTGGTCGCGGCTGCGCTGCACTTCAAGGCGATGGCGGAGGGAAAGGTCTCCTTCTACACCTGCCCGATCAAGGCGCTGGTGAACGAGAAGTTCTTCGCGCTCTGCACCGACTTCGGGGCCGAGAATGTGGGGATGCTGACCGGCGATGCGTCGATCAACCGAGACGCGAAAATCATCTGCTGCACCGCCGAGATTCTCTCCAACCTGACTCTCCGCGGCGCCGCGGGCCACGTGGGTTATGTGGTGATGGACGAGTTCCACTACTATGCCGACCGCGAGCGCGGCATGGCCTGGCAGGTGCCGCTCTTGGCCATGCCGGATGCGGTCTTCCTCCTGATGTCGGCAACCCTGGGGGAGGTTCAGGGCATTGCCGGGAGTCTGGAGGAGGTGACCGGCCGTGAAGTGGCGATCGTCCGCAGCGCCACCCGCCCGGTCCCTCTCGACTTCGAGTACCGGGAGACACCGCTGCATGAGACGATCGAGGCTTTGGTCAGCCAGGGTCGCGCGCCGATCTACCTGGTCAACTTCACCCAGCGCTCCGCGGCGGAAGAGGCGCAGAATCTAATGAGCGTGAACTTTGCCTCCAAGGAAGAGAAGGAGGCGATTCGCCGGGAGCTGGAGGGGACCCGCTTCGACACGCCCTACGGCAAGGAGCTGCAGCGGTTCCTGCGGCACGGGGTGGGCCTGCATCACGCGGGGCTGCTGCCGAAGTATCGGCGGCTGGTGGAGCGGTTAGCCCAGGGCGGCCGCCTTCGCGTAGTCAGTGGAACCGATACTCTGGGGGTGGGAGTGAACGTCCCGATCCGGACCGTGCTCTTCACCCAGCTCTGCAAGTTCGACGGAGAGAAGGTCCGGGTCCTGAGTGTCCGAGACTTCCAGCAGCTGGCGGGCCGGGCGGGGCGAAAGGGGTTCGACACGCAGGGTAGCGTGGTGATCCAGGCGCCGGAGCATGTGATTGAAAACCTCAAGCAGGCTCAGAAGGAGGCGCAAGGCCAGGCTCGGCAGGCTCGGAAGAAGAAGGTGCCCAAGAAGCAGCCCCCGCAGAAAGGGTACGCCCACTGGGACAAGGCCGCGATGGAGAAGCTGCGCGACGGATCTCCGGAGCCCCTGGAATCCCGCTTCGAGGTGACCCACGGCATTCTGCTCAGCCTGCTGCAGAGCGCTTCCAACGGATACCGCCGATTGGTGGAGCTGATCTCGCGCTCGCACCTGAGCGACTGGAACCGCCGCAGGCAGCTGCGGGTTGCGGCGCAGGCCTTTCGCGTGCTCCGTGGAGCGGGGGTGGTGCAGGTCGAGGGCGGGCGTCCGGCGCAAGTGAAGGTCGAGGAGGGGCTCCAGCGGGACTTCTCGCTTCATCAAACCCTCTCCCTCTACCTGCTCGATACCCTGGAGACGCTCGACCCTGCCGGAGAGAGCTACGCACTGGATCTGCTGACCCTGGTGGAGTCGATTCTGGAGAACCCCGACCCTGTCCTCTATGCCCAGCTGAACCGGCTCAAGGGTGAGAAGGTGGCCGAGCTGAAGGCGCAGGGAATGGAGTACGAGGAGCGGATGGCCGAGCTGGAGAAGCTCGAGTGGCCCAAGCCCAACCGCGAGCTCATCTACGACACCTTCAACGCCTTCGCCGATCGGCATCCCTGGGTCGGCCAGGAGAACATCCGGCCCAAATCGGTGGCGCGCGAGCTGTTGGAGGGGTTCGTCTCGTTCAACGACTACGTGAGGGACCTTGGGCTGGAGCGCAGCGAGGGGGTTCTGCTCCGCTATCTCTCCGAGGTCTACCGGACCCTGATGCAGAACGTGCCGGAGCGCTACCGGACCGAGGAGGTGGAGGATGTGATCGCCTTCCTGCGGACCCTGATCAGGAGCGTAGACTCCAGCCTGCTGGACGAGTGGGAGGGGCTGCAGAACCCGGAAGCGGTGGCCATGCGCATCCCTGCCGAAGCGGTGGCGGCGCCCGCCTGGGCCCGTCAGCTTACGCCCAAGGAGATCGCCGCACGGGTGCGTGCGGAGCTCCACCGGCTGGTCAAGGCACTGGCGGAGAAGCGGTACGAAGAAGCTCTCGAGCTGATCGACAGCGGTGAGGGCGACTGGACGCCCGAGCGGCTGGAGACGGAGATGGCGCCCTACTGGGCCGAGCATGCTGCGGTGGACCTCACCCCGCGAGCCCGTCGGCCGTCGCTGACCCAGATCCGCGAGATCGCACCGCGTCAGTGGGAGGCGCGGCAGACCCTCCTGGATCCCCAGGGCGATGGCGACTGGATGCTGGAGGTCGTCTTCGACACGAGAAAGAGCCAGGGAACCGAGCTGCCCAGGCCGGTCCTCAGGAGACTGGGCACGTAGGCCGGGCGGAGCCGAAAGCTTTGATCACGGCGAAATTCTCTCGACTTTCCGCGCGGGGCGCGGTGTTTCGCGAGAGATCAGGCGTTGGCCTGCCGCTCGGCGAAGTCGATCACTTCCTTCTCGATGTTGACCCCATCGAGCTTGTCGATCTCGCAAACCATGGTCGGGCTGGTCACGTTGATTTCGGTCAGGTAGCGGCCGATCACGTCAATGCCCACGAAGTGCAGCCCCAGTTTCCGAAGGGTGGGCGCCAGCCGCTCGCAGATCTCGCGGTCACGCGCGGTGAGCTCGCACTTCACCGCGGTACCACCCGCGGCGATGTTTCCCCGCAAATCGTTGGCCGCGGGGACCCGCAGGACCGCGCCCATCGGTCTCCCGTCGAGGACGATCACCCGCTTGTCGCCCTGGCGGCTCTCGGGCAAGTAGGCTTGGGCCATCACCGCCTGGGTCCCGCGCAGGGTGGACAGCTCCAGGATCGAGTTGAAGTTTCGATCCGCCTTGGAAGCGAACAGGATCCCGCGCCCCGCATAGCCGTCCAGAGGCTTGAAGACCGCCGCACCCCCGACCTCGTCGACGAAGGCGCGCAACTCGTCGGCATCGGCGCTCACCACCGTGCGCGGAGTCAGGTCGGGGAAGAGGAGGGCGGAGAGCTTCTCGTTGGCGGTGCGCAGCCCGCTCGGCTCGTTCAGGTAGATCGGGCGCCTGCTGCCGGTCAGCTCCACCAACTGTGTGGCGTGGAGGAAGTCCACGTCGACCGGTGGGTCCTTGCGCATGAACAGCACCTCGAGCTCCGACAGCGGCCGGAGGGTAGGGGGCGCCGCCCCGAAGTGCTGCCCTCCAGAGCGAGCAGGAATGGTGACCACCCGCATCCGGGCGTAGGCCTGATCCTTCAAGAACGAGAGGTCGCGCTGCTCGAAAGCAAGGACTTCGTGTCCCCGCCGCGCCGCCTCCTGCATGAAGGCAAAGGTTGTGTCGTGACCCACCTGGATGGTGGACAGGGCGTCCATCAAGAAACCGAAGCGCATGGCCGACGGACCTACTTCCACCGGGAGGACGAATTCAAGCGCCGCGCGGTCGGACTACTGCGGCGTGTCCGGCATGTCATCGAGAGACGGCTCCGGATCGGCGTTCGGGTTGACCTCCTTCTCCTTCTTCTGGGGACGGTCGTCCTCGAAAGCCCAAGCCCACTGCTTGGTCTCGCCCTTCTTTACCGAGATCTGCTCCTGGTGCTCGTCGCCCTTGTTCACCACGCGGAGCTCGTGTCGGCCCGGCTCCACGCGGACGGTATGTGGCTTGGCGCCCGTCCCGCGGCGAACTCCGTCGACGTAGAGCACCGCGGTCTCCGGCTTCACCTCGATCTTCAAATAGGACCGGGTTCCCGAAGCGGTGGGAGCAGGGGATGCAGCGAGGGAGGCGGCCAGGGCGAGAGCAAGAGTAACCATATGTCGAATCCTAGTCCCTGGACCGGCTGCGAAGGAAGGTCGTCAAGGCGGTGATTTTAGGCAGGATGCTGGCTACCTCGATCCGCTCCTCACGGGTATGGAAGCCCAGTCCGCGGGGGCCCAGTCCGTCGATGGTGGGGATACCCATCGCCGAGGTGCTGTTGCCATCCGAGCCGCCGCCGAGCAGCTTGGCTTCACCGTGACCCAGGCCCGCGTCATGGGCGTGGACCGCGTACTCCTGGTAGAGCTGGACGTTGCCCGGCGTGCGTTCCATGGGCACTCGGGACAGGCCGCCGCTCAGCGCGAGGGTGGCACCGGGTACCGCCGCCTCCGCGTCGGCCTTTAGCCGTCTGAGCGTCCGGATCAGCTCCTCGCCATCCCCGAGGGTCAGGACCCGTAGATCGAGCTCCAATGAGGCCTCGTCCGGAACGGTGTTCCTGCCGATGCCGCCGGAAATCTTCCCAGCGCTGACCGTGATTCCGCGATCGTAGTCGGTGAGGGCTCGTGAGGCGACGATGAAGGTCGCCAGTGCATCGATGGCATTGGCGCCCTCCGCGTGGGCGTTGCCCGCATGCGCGGCCTTACCGGATGCGGTCACCGTCATGCCGCCAGTGCCCTTTCGCTGGGTGATGATCAGGTCGTCTGTGCGGCCCGACTCAAAAACCAACGCTTCGCGCGCGCCGGCGACCGCGCGCTCGATCAGGGGGCGCCCCTCGGGCGAGCCGACCTCCTCGTCGGAGACGATCACAATGCGGAGAGCAGGAAGCGGAGTGCCTTCGGCAACCAGTCGCCTGAGCGCGAAGGCGATTGTCACGAGCCCGCCCTTCATGTCCAGGACGCCGGGCCCGCGGCGGAGCTCACCGTCGGCCCGGTAGCCCTCGAAGGCTCCTGGCGGAAAGACGGTGTCCAAATGGCCGATCAGCGCCGTGGGTGCCCTGTCACGGTCGTCGGGGGTACAAAAGAGCAGATGGTCGGCGAAGCCCTGTTCGCTAGGCACTCGATCGCAGTCGAGCCCCGGGATCGCGAAGAGCTGCTCGAGCATTGTCGCCACGCGATTGCCGCCGTCGGGATTGCGCGTGTACGAGTTCTGATTGACCAATGCCTCGAGGACCACCTCGAACGCATGAAGCTCTTGAGCCATGTCCGCCATATGCAAAGAAGTACCATGCCAACCACGCCCAAGGTTCCCGCGGCCTGCATCGGTCCGGATCTGAAAGAACGGCGGTGGGCGAAAGAACAGTGGCGGGATAAAGAGGGCGCCGCTTGGACCCCTCCCTATTCAGATTTGAGCTCGTGGCCGAAGCACAGGGCAAGGTCGGCGTCGCCCGCGCCGGGCTGATTC
>JBGTHI010000417.1:0-7896 GCA_041746295.1 Myxococcaceae bacterium | reverse complement strand
CGGCCTTGCCGACCTCCTCGTCAATGAGACGCTGGAAGCTCTCCTTGGGTTGTGCGCCCGAGAGCTTGTGGCCATTGATGAAGAAGGCAGGTGTTCCGTTGGCCCCCAGCGACGCGGCCAGCGCTTGGTCCATCGCGATTTGGGGTGGGAACCTGGGGTTGGTGAGATCCTTCTTCCAGCGCGAGACGTCCAGGCCGAGCTCTCCCGCATACTTCTCGAGCGAGGCGTCATCGAGGGCCCGGTTGTTGGCGAACAGTTTCTCGTGCATCTCCCAGTATTTGCCTTGCTCTCCGGCCGCCAGCGCGGCGAGCGCCGCCGGACGGGCGCGCTCGTGAAAGGGCAGGGGGTTCTGCTTCATTGCCACCCGGAGCTTGGAGCCGTAGATCTTGAAGAGCTCCTGAACCGTCGCCTCGGCGCGCGCGCAGAAGGGGCACTGGTAGTCGGAGAACTCGACGATCGTCACCGGCGCTTCGGCGGGTCCCTTTACTGGAGAGCTGGCGATGGGAACCTTGAAGACGGTGCTGCTATCCTCTTGCGGCCGGCGTGGGCCCGGCTTGGTCCCCGCGCCATCCGGGCCACGTACAGCGGAAGGACTGCTGGCGCTCGGAAGGGAAAAGACGCGACCGACCGCGAAACCGACCACCAGCCCGACCAACAGCGCGATGAAGACGTTCGCTTTCATGCGGCGACAGAGCTCCTGAAGAAATTTGAGATCTTACAAAGGAACGCGTACCTAACAACAACCTCTCGAGTGAAGCAACCAAAGGAGCCGGGACCCTACTCCAGCCGGAAGAGGACACCGAGGAGATCGAAGAGCCCCTGCGCGCGGAGGCGGCCGCTACCCGGTCGAGGAGCCCCCGAGTGAGATCAGCTTCCGCTCCAGGAGCCGGTCGAAGATCTTCAGCCCCTGCAGCTCGTGCAATGGAGAGACCTGGACAATCGCCGAGACGCTGCGTCGGCCATCCACCCGGGACAGCAGATAACGCTCGGGCGCGCTGAGTGAAAGCTCCTTCACCCGGGTAGCGGCCGCGGTCAGGGCGGGGACCGGTTGGCCGCCGACCAGAGAGCGGCGCAGCTCCGTCAGCAATGCGGCCTCCGAAGCTTGGAGCAGTGCCGCCGATTCGGCATCTGACGCGACCTCGTGACAGCGTCTTGCCAGAAGCTCGGCTTCGCGAAGCCGGCCGTCGCCGAGCGCCTGGCGCGACTGCCGGGTTAGCTCCCCCGCGTCCGATCCTCCCCTTAACTCGGGTTCGGAAGAGATGCGCCCATCGCGGGCGAGATCGCCCGTCCGCGGCAGAACCACGTCCTGGCGATAGAGCGCGTAGAGCCGCTGGTAGAGGAAGAAGTCTGTGGCGTGAAGGGCCAGGATCATCTCGTCGATCGAGTGACCCTCGCGGATCAGCAGGACCCGCCGCTCATCGAGACGGCCCGCCTTGGGAGGATGAAGCAGCCGCTCGTCGGAGATCTCCAGCCGGAGCGCCCCCGAGGGAAAGGCGGCGCGAAACGCCTCCCAGGCGGTGTGGCGGAACTCACCCTCCCGATGAAGATCCAGAAGGTCGATGTTCAGCTCCATCCCCTCATCGGGCGTTGCCCTCTCGAGCCGGTCAAAAACGAAGGTGCCGTCCGACCAGCCCATCGCTTCAAGCAGCGTCTCCCGAAATTTTAGATTTAGCGCCTCGAACACTGCGTTCTCGGACGCGGTTCCGGTCATCACCAAGATGCGGCCCAATGGAACCCGGGTCTGTTTCTGCGTCTCGTAGGCGCGGGTGAACTGGTCTTCGGTGATCGTCCCGTTGTTGATCAGGAACTGCCCCAGATACTCCCGGGGCTGGTTCGAGCTGGCGTTCACGACGAAGCCATCGCGCAGCGTCAGCCCCTTGATGGCCGAGCCGTACTCGAAGGAGAGATTTCCAGAGGCTCGCCTTCCGCCGAGATAGGCCACGAGATCCTTCAACGGCATGGAGATAAAGTCGCCTGACAATCCGGCCATGGTCGGCGATCCTGCACTGCATGAGGGTCGAGGTCTACACGAGAGCGCACTGCTTTCTCTGCGAGCGTGCCAGGGAGGTTCTGGAGGAGGTCCAGGCACAGCTGCCGTTCGAGCTTCGTTGGATCGACATTGACAGCGATCCCGAGCTGCAGCGGCTCCATCGCTACGACATTCCGGTGCTCTTCATCAACGGTCGCAAGGCCTTCAAGCATCGCTTCGAGGCCAAGGCACTGCTCGAGCGATTGCGTCGGGAGAATGACATGTCGGTTGCTGAATTCACGGTACGGTCTTCAGCCACAGCCGCAGGGCCTCCGCGACGCTCCAGGCTTGCGCCACGCATCCGCGAGGGTTGTAGGGCTCGGAGGCGTCGAACACCTCACTAATCTGTCCTACGCCGGCGTCCGTCAAGTGCCGCTCCAGGCCGCGCAGGAGTTCGTGCGCCTTCTTGATATCGGGATGCAACTTGAGGTGGGCGTCGATGAAGTGGCCCAGCAGCCAGGTCCAGACCGTCCCCTGGTGGTAGGCGGCGTCGCGTGACCGCAGATCGCCATCGTACTTGGCTTTGTAGTCCGGGTGGCGCGGGCTCAGGCTCCGCAGTCCGACGGGGGTGAGGAGATCCTCCTGCACCCGCCCCAGGACCGCGGCCCAGTGGGTCCGTTCCAGCACCGGGTACTTCAGCGACATACTGAAGATCTGGTTGGGTCGCACCGCCTCGTCGTCGCCCCCTTCGCCATCGACGACGTCCTTGAGACAGCCGTTGGCCTCGTTCCAGAACCTCTGGTTGAAGGCCGTTTGGGTCCGCTCGGCGTGGGACTTGTAGAAGCCGGCGTCGGCGCCCATCCGCGGCGCCCACTCCGCCATCAGCTCCAGCGCGTTGTACCAGAGCGCGTTGATCTCCACCGCCTTGCCCCGGCGAGGGGTGACCACCCAGCCGTCTACCTTCGCATCCATCCAGGTAAGCGCGTACCCTTCGGCCCCCTGGCGAATCAGGCCATCCTGGGGATCCACGCCGATTCCAAATCGGGTGCCCTTGAGATGGTGCTCGATCACCCGCTCCAACTTGGGGAAGAGCTGCTTGAGAAGCGGTTCGTCTCCGGTCGCCTCGAGGTACCGGTCGATGGCGTGGAAGTACCAGAGGGTCGCGTCGGCGGTGTGGTAGAGCCCGTCGTGGCCCCCTTCGGGGAACAGATTGGGCAGAAGGCCATCGCGAATATAGTGCGCGAAGGTCCGGAGGATCGAGGCGGCCTCTCGATGGCGGCCGGTGCTGAGCGTTAGCCCCTCCAGCGAGATCATCGTGTCGCGCCCCCAGTCGGTGAACCAGTGGTAGCCGGCGATCACGCTCCTGACTTCCTGGCCGGTGGCCCGCGCCCAGGCCTCATCCCGGGGCCGGGTGACCGGATCGATCACGAACTGATCGGCCGCCAGGACCAGTCGCGCCGCCGTGCCCTTGCGGGCGACTTCGGGCGCAAGCTCCAGCAGTCGGTGCTCGCGCTCCTCTTCAAAGGAGAAGACGGTGGCCGGATCGCGATCCAGTACCTCCCAGGCCGCCACGGTCGCGCCCACCGACAGGCTCTCGCCCTGGCTGAGGGAGCATTCGAAGTAGCCGGGGCTTGCTTGAACGTCGTGGAAATCCAGGCCGCGCGCCCGTTCCACCCGGTAGCAGAGAGCGCTGGAGCTCTCGCTCAGGCTGACGAAGGGGGCGCGGCAGCTGGAGTAGAGCCGAAAGCGCAGGGGCGCAACATCGTCTGCCAGCACCATGTCCAACCGGTCACCCCGGATCCGGACGGTGGGCCACCAACCCCGATCGGGTAGGAGCTGACGATCATGCGGGCGGAAAGCGACGAAGGGCCGGAGCCTCAGCTTGGTGGGCGGGCCACTGAGATGATCATAGGTGACGAACACGGTATTCTCGCCGTGCACCAGGACGATTCGGCGCCGGAGCCTGACCGGCCCCAACTGGTACTCCCACTCGGGTACCAACCCCCTCAGCCGGAAGCTCTTTAGGCATTGAAGGCCGTCCGCCTCCAGTGAGCCGTCGGTCCGTTCCTCGCAGTCGAGCCGGAAGGTTGCTTCACTGCCTTCGGGGAGCAGCTGTTCCGCCATCCGCGGCAGCACCACGGTGCGGCCGTGAGGGGCGGGGAGCGACGGAATGAAGAGACCGTGGTAGCGGCGGGTGTTGCTGAAGGCGACCGACCCGGAGGCGTAGCTCCCGAGACCGTTGGTCACCAGCCATTCCTGATCCACCAGCCCTTCGAAATCCGGAGGCTGCGTCCAATCAAAGGAGGTCAGCGGCAACTCTTCGCAGTGTCGTTCCTGTCGGGGCACGGGGCCTACTCCTTGCCTAGTCATCAGAAAATGGGCTGCGCAATACCGTGGCGCTCGATCCGGCGACCAGCCAGGGTCCTTCCCCTGTGGGAAAGACCGCGCCTGTCCCGCCGAAGCGTGTCTCCTCCGATGACAGCACAGGTTCCCACAAACCTCCCGGAATTGGCGCGAGGAGCGGTTCGGGGCAGGGTTCGAAGTGAAGATCGACGCCCCAGTTCACCAATAGAAGACGGTCGCCTCCCCCGGCTCCAAAGAAGCGGAGCGCTAATGCGGAGTCACTTAGGACCGCCCCTTCGACCATTCGGCCGTCCTGAGCGGCGAAGACCGGATCGGTCCGCCGCAGCGCGAGCAGCTCCTTGTGAAAAAGGAGGGTGTCGCCATTGCGCGCCCGCTCGGCCGGGTCGAGCTTGGAGCTGGCGAACGCCTGGCGTCCGATCGGAAGGTCGTAACCCTCCTCCTTCAGCGCCCGCCGCGTGCTGGGGAACTGCTTCAGGAACTCGGTGCGCCCGGTTCGGACCGCCTCCTGTAACTCGGGCCCGTGATCGGTGAAGTAAAGGAAGGGGGAACTGGCGAAATACTCCTGGCCCATGAACAGCATCGGAGTTTGGGGAGCGAGCAGAAGCAGGGTGGTGAAGGCCCGGGCGCGCTGCTTGCCCGCCACCTCCTGAAAGCGGTGACCCAGCTGCATGTTGGCGACCTGGTCGTGATTCTGGAGGAAGAAGGTGAACTGCGGTGCCGGCAGGTGATGAAGAGGCGTCCCCCTGGGCTTCTTCTGCCAGGCGTACCACTGCCCCTGATAGAGAGAGTTGTAGCGGATCGCCGACAGGACCTCCTGAGCGGTGCCGCGATAGTCTTGGCAGTAGGCTTCGTTCCTTCCGGTCAGCGCGACGCGGACGGTGTGGTGGAAGTCATCGATCCAGAGCGCGTCGTAGCCATAGCCTGCCTGCTCAGGTGGCTTCACGTACCGGCCGTCCTGGGGCTCGTTCTCGCCGATCATCAGTATGGTGCGGTCGCCGGCCGCGGCACGGGCAACGGAGGCGATCTCCGCGCTGATATGGGGGGTGGAGCTGTCGAAGAGCGTCTGGGTGGCGTCGACCCGCAGACCGTCGAAGTGGTACTCAGAAATCCACTGGGCCGCGTTCTGTAGGAAGAAGTCGCGGACCGGCTCGGAGTGCTCGCCGTCGAAGTTGATGCACTCGCCCCACTCGTTCTTGTAACGCTCGCAAAAGTATGCGGGGCTGAAGCGCCGGAAGTAGGAGCCGTCCGGACCGAAGTGGTTGTAGACCACGTCTAGGATCATTCCCAATCCCAGGCGGTGGGCTTCATTAATCAGCGCCTTCAGCTCGTCCGGGGTGCCGTAGACGGCGCAAGGGGAGAACAGGCCGACCCCGTCGTAGCCCCAGTTGAATCTTCCAGGGAAGGTGTTGACCGGGAGAAGCTGGACCGCTGTCACACCCAGATCCCGCAGCGCCGGGAGCTCCCGCATCAAGGCCGCGTAGGTTCCTTCGGGGGTGAAAGCGCCAACGTGCAGCTCATACAGAACCTGGCCCCTGAGGCTCAGCCCCTTCCACTCCCCATCCGTCCACTTGAAGGCGGCGGGATCGACCACCACTGAAGGACCATGGGGTCCCTCGGGCTGATAGCGGGAGCAGGGATCGGGAAAGGCATCGCCGCCATCCAGCCTCAATCGGTATTGGCTGCCGGCCGCCACCGGATGGATCCCCTCGAAATAGCCGTCCGCCGCCCGTGTCAAGGGTAGGTAGCGGAGACCTCCGGGCTCGTCGGCCTCCTCCACGGCGATGTCGACGCGCTGCCGGGCGGAGGCCCATACCCGGAACCGGGTTCTACCGTCGCGTTGAAGCTGGGCTCCCAGGGTTCCCGGGGTTCGAAGACTCGCCACTCGTAACCTCCAAAGAGCGACGGGGGGTCGAAAGTGGGTCCCGGCGCACTCTGGGGCTAGTACAGCAAATGAAAAAGCCGCGCCGGGTGGGCGCAGCCTTTGTGTACTGCAGCGTACTCAAGCGAAGTCGTTACTGGCTGACGGCGCTCCCGGTAGCCTGAGCAGCCGGCGCGATCGCGCGGACGTTCAGGAGCTGGCTGCTGGTGAGCAGGCCCAACCCCATCACACCTACCGAGGCGGCTTCCGCGTAGGGCCCCAGAAGCCCCTCGAGCATCGACAGCGCGAAACCGCTGAAGAGAAGAACCACGGACGCTGCGCTGATGACCTTGAACATTACCGCATCCTCAAATTCCAAGAGAAGCCATCCACCCGCCCCAAAACCTGCCGCCGCCTACCTTCAAGCAGCGTGCCGGACATCGCCCCTGGGCCCGGTAGATCCGCTGACCATTCAATTGTTGGAATTGCTTCGGGGGAGCTCCACCTGCTCGGCGCAAAGTCCGCTGGAATACGGCGGCTCTATAGAGGAGACGGTAAAAATTTGCTACAGGGTGTCCTAATGGGGCCTGGCATTGATTGCGCTCAGGCACAGTCCTTGATGTATCGGAAAGGCTGGCGTACTGGGGGCGTGCGGTTAGCTCCGCCCATTTCGCAGTGGCTTCCATGTCCTCATACCTCAGAATATTGATGCCTCCATCCAACCTGAACCCTTCTCGCCGTCCGCTTCACAAAGTTGCGCTCGCGTTCGTGCTGACCCAGCTCGTGGTTGCTGGAATGGGCTGCGCACCCGCTACAGTGATTCCCAAGACCTCCGAGAGCGAGCCGTATCGGATCGGTCGGGAAGACGTGCTGGACATTGCAGTCTGGCGCGACCCGGACCTTTCCCGGAGTATCCCGGTGAGGCCCGATGGGCTCATCTCGATGCCGATTGTGGGCGAGGTTCAGGCCGCGGGCAAAACCCCGTCCGAATTGGAAACCAATATTCGCAATCGCCTGGAGCCCTACCTTAAGGATCCCAAGGTGACGGTGATCGTTCGTGAGGCGAACTCCAGCCGGGTGTTCGTCACCGGGCAGGTCCAGAGGCCGGGCGCTTATCCCATTAAGGGTCGGGTCTCCGTCGTCCAGGCCATCGCCCTAGCTGGAGGCTTCGCGGAGTTCGCCAACAGCAGCGCGATGGTGGTGATCCGCGAAGGACGGGGCGGGGGCCGGTTCCCGGTGCGTTACAACGACCTGGTGCATGGGAGCGGCGGCAACTTTTACCTGCAGCCCGGCGATACCGTGGTGGTTCCGTAGCCGGGCGCCTTTTGCGCGGCTGCCTTCGGACTGTTTCGAAGAGCTCGCCCAGATCGAGGAAAAGACGTGAAACGCGCAGGCACAGTCTGGGCCTTGGGGATAGGTGCACTCCTTCTGGCTCCCGGTGCGTTCGCGGCAACTCTGTTCGAGCCCTTGCTCCGGCTAACCCTGGAGCAGCGTTACGACGACGACCGCACGCTTCGGACCGGTCCCAACCCCGTTGGAGAGTTCCGGCTGAAGACCTCTCCCCAGGTTGGCGGATAGGCGCGATCGCCCACGCTCACCTCTGAAGCCTGGTACGCGGCGGACCTCTTCTGGCTGCTTCATCAAGGCCATATCCTGCTCTACACCGACGATACACTCGTCGTTCAGGAAGCCCGCGAAGCCAACA
>JBGTHI010000416.1:0-3799 GCA_041746295.1 Myxococcaceae bacterium | reverse complement strand
CAGCAACTCCTCGACCGCCTCGGTCTCCGATTGCCTGACCGCCTTCGTCCCAGCCACGCCCCACCCTGAAATGTAGTGCCAACTTGTCGGCGTAAGTCCCAGTAACTACTTATTTGCCCGGGCTGAACTGCGGAAGTTGGGGTAGCCCACGAACGCTCCTGCCAGCGCGGCGGAGGCCAGCTTGGGCGCGATGAGGCTCCACTTCAGCTCCTCGCCCGCCCGGTCGGCCTTGACCTTCTCGTAGAGACCACGGGCCCCGGCAAAGGTCACCGCGCCCGCGAGGGAAGAGCCACCGACGATTATCAAGTCGCGATAAGGCATGGGCTGTCCAACGAGCGGACCCTTCAATTCTCACCGATTCCTGCCGGGAGGTTGCCCCGGGTCAGGTTTTCCGGCCCCTATATTCCTCATAGGTGCGAACCCGCCGGCGATATTCCCCGTCCATCAGCGGCGAGGTGACCATGAAGTCAGCCGATGCGCGGCTTTGAGCCACCGGGATGTTCCAGACTGCCGCGATGCGTAAAAGCGCCCGGACATCCGGGTCATGGGGCTGTGCCTCTAGCGGGTCCCAGAAGAACAGCAGAAAGTCGATCTCTCCCTCGGCGATTTTCGCCCCGAGCTGCTGGTCGCCCCCCAAGGGGCCGCTCTCCATCCGATGGACCGGGATGCCGACCCGCTCCTCCAGCAGCCGCCCGGTGGTCCCAGTGGCGTACAGGGTGTGTCGGGAGAGCAGCTCCCGATTCTCCTCGACCCAAGCGAACAGCTCCGACTTCATCTTGTCGTGGGCGACGACGGCTAACCGCTTGCGGGCCGCCATGATGATCTCGGTGTACTCCATCACTTGGTCGCGAGCAGCTCGCGCAGCTCTTGAAGGCGCCGGCTCGGATCTCCGAACGTGTTCCGGTAGTCGGTGACGCTGGCGCGGATGACGTGATGGGCCTCGGTGCGGTCGTAGACCTCGGCGATGGTGGTGCGCCGCAGGGAAGCCAACGGGAGCTGCTTGTAGCTCAGGAAATAGTGCTCCAGCCGCTCGACGATTCCGGCCGGGACCTTGGAGACGTCCCGGATCGATCCGAACACCAGATCCGATTCCAGGACGGCGATGATCTTGTCGTCCGCTTCGTCGCCGTCGATCATCCGGAAGCCGCCGATCGGCACCACCTGGGCTAGGAAGCTGCCGCTGGGGATCACCTTCTCGGTCAGGATGCAGATGTCGAGCGGGTCTCCGTCTCCCACAATGGTGTCGCCGGGGCGGGTGCGGTTGGCGCAGCGCCTGGCCACCTCGTCGCCGCAGTAGGTCTGCGGAACGAAGCCGTAGAGCGTGGGGCAGATGCTGGAGTAACGCTGCGGCCGGTCGATCTTGAGGTGACCGCTGCCCTTATCCAGCTCGTACTTGACCGTGTCTGTTGGGACAATCTCCACGTAGGCGGTAACCCGCTCCAGCGACTCGGGGCCGGGGCTGACGCCGTGCCATGGGTGCGCCTGAAAAAGGTGCGAGAAGAGCTCTTCGAGTCGATTGGGTGCGATCATGGCTCGCGCCCTCTTAAGGAATGGGAC
Organism: Myxococcaceae bacterium; assembly: GCA_041746295.1. Lineage (GTDB taxonomy): Bacteria > Myxococcota > Myxococcia > Myxococcales > Myxococcaceae > JBGTHI01. The sequence continues at coordinate 2,242 of JBGTHI010000416.1, read as the reverse complement.
GGCTCAACGCAACTCGTTGACCGCCGGAGGTCAGATAGGCGCCTTCAGATCGCCTTTAGCGCCAGGTAGTCATCCGAGTGAGCAAACTGGAGCAGCTCTCCCATTTCCGGCCGTGCGCGGACCGCAACGGCCACAGCCTCCGGCTGATCCAGATTGACCGAGGGAGAGAGCTCCCGGAGCAGCGCCCGGAAGCCGGCCGCCGGATCGCCGCAGAGCAACAGCCCGGCCCGGTGGTTGGAGAGCCGCAGCCCCCGCGCCGTCTTTTTCAGATCCACCGGTCCCCGGAGCATCGCCCGGGCAGGTCCCTCCAGCGCCTTGAGCCCCTTGCGCGAGTAAGCCTTGCGCAGCGCCTTGGAGGCCTCTTCGTCGCGCGCACCCAAGGGGTCGGGCCCTGATCCGGTGAAGAGCGGTTCGTAGATCCGCACCGAGTGACCCACCAGCTGCCCCAGCTCTTCCTCGCTGAGCCGGTCCAACACCGCCGTCTGATTGACCAGACCAAAGAGCGCGCTCGCCATCAGGAACCGGCGCTCCGCGGGAGAATGGGACGGTGACTGGCCATGCAGGTCGGTCCCAATGAGGATTCCGGGGGGCTCCCCGCTCACCGGACGGACGGTTGGCTGCCGCGTGCCGTAAGCCTCCCATTCGTCCAGGTCGAAGACCGCCGCCAGCTCGCGGAGCTCGCGCAGGGCGGGATGGTCCGGGCGGAGCCGGTCCTTGCGGTCCACTCCCAGCGCATTCAAGTCGGTGGGATAGAGCTTGCCCAGCCGATCGCCCACCGCCCGAAGCACGCCGGTGGCCGCGTTGCGAGCGTCGGGGTGGGTCAATCTCTCCAGCTCCGCCGCCCCCCAGGGTTTGGGCGGAGTCGTGGGGAGGATTGCGCGGTGCTGCGCGTCGTTGAAGGCGCGCTCGTTTTCATCGGCAGCGCCCAGGAACAGCAGCAGGCGGGCCACTACGAAGGCGCGCCGCCTTGAACGGGCGTCCTCATGGGAGCATAGAAGACGGAAGAGGGCGTGCAGGCTCTCCAGCCGCGTAGGCTCCAGCTTCAGCACCGCGCGATGGGCCTCGACCGCCTCGGTCAGCTCCACAGCTCCCAGCCTTCGCGCCGGATCCGAGGTGTAGAGGTCGGCCAGCCTACAGTGGGCTTCGAGGTGCGACGGATCCTGTCGCACCGCCCGTCGATAGTTGCCGAGTGCCGCGCCCAGATCTCGCAGAGCTCCGTCCTGGATTCTCCCGGCGCGCAGCCGCAGCGCCACCGCCCGTGCGCCCTCGGTGGCGGTGTCGGCCTGCACTTCCAGAATCTGGGTCAGCTCCCTGAGTTGCCCTTGCCGTTCCATCAGCTCGGTCAATCGATCCAGCACTAGGCTGTCGCCCGGAGCGGCTTCCAGGGCCTGACGATAGAGCTCCTGGGCAGCGGCGGCATTGCCCAGCCCCGCGTCTTGTAACTGAGCCAGCGCGCTCAGATGGCGGGCGCGCGCGGCCGGAGCTTGCTCCGTCTCCAAGATTCGTTTGTAGCTCTCAATGGCCTCGGGCCAATCCTGCCGGAGGGCGTAGAGCTGGGCCACCTTTTCTCGTGCGACCTGATCGCCCGCGTCGACCGCCAGAGCCGCCTTGAGGTGATAGGTGGCCTTGGCGGCGTCGGAGAGCGGATCGGCGTAGAGCAGCCCGAGCTGCCGGTGCATCGCCCCCAGCTGGAGGGGGGCTCCCTCCAACTGCACCCGCGCCGAAAGGGCCGCGGCTGCTTCTGCATGTTTGCCGGCCTCCAGACAGAGCTTGGCCTTCAGCTCCAACGCCTCCGCGGCTTGAGGCTTGGCGATAAGCGCGCGCTCCACCGCCTGCAGGCTGGCGGTGGAGCGGCCCACCGCGATCCAACGTTTCGCCCCCGCTAGGAAAGCCTCGGCGGCGGCAGGGCCCTCTTTCTTGGCGAGGAGCGCCTCCCCTCGAGCCAGGTAGAGCCGGGCCAGCCCCTCCAGATCTTGCCCTCGGAGTAAGATCTCCAGGCCCGCATGGGCGTCCGGATCGAGGGGATCCCGCTCCAGCGCCCGGCGGAAATTGGCGATTGCACCCGGAGGATCCTGAAGCGTTCCCAGGCAGAGCCGGGCTGCGGCCACGAAGGCCGAGACCGCCCCCTTGGGATCGCGCAGGCCAGCTCCTTCCGCCTCATACGCGGTGCGTGCGGTCGCGAGGTCCCCCAGCCGCAGCGCTACCCGCCGCACTCCCGAGGCGGCCGGAAAGAACGAGGGAG
>JBGTHI010000415.1:0-9856 GCA_041746295.1 Myxococcaceae bacterium | reverse complement strand
GCGCTCAGGCACCTGATCTACATCCGGCTCGCGGGTGGCTTCCGGTTCACCACCGTTTTCAACGGCGACGTGGATGGACAGTTCAATCCCTTTGGCCGCTCCGACAAGCGTGCTCCCGGCACCGAATGGGGCGTGAGCAAGCTGCTCGAGCGCGCGACCTTCCTGGAGGGAGACGAGAACCAGGCCCGGCGCGATCTAGGGATGAAGTCGGTGGCCGCGCTGTCCAACGACATCGCGGTGATGCCCTGTGTGGATCATGAGCCGGGGTCCGCGGGAGCCGACGGCAACCATGGCACCGGCCTGGAACGCTACCTCACCGGCTACGTGGGCGGGGCCACCAGCTTCTTCACCTATCTCAACTACGGCCTCCGGGATCGGCCGCGAACGCCCGGGCAGACCCTGCTTCCTGCTTTCTCTCTGGGTGAAGCGGGCATGGCGCTGGGGGCCGGTATCTACGCCGCCTACCGTCCGCCTGTATTGGATGGCGAGGGTTTCGATAGGTTCGCGCTGGACGCCGATGCCAGCCTTCCCGCGTGGGCGTCCCGGCTCGTCGACGGCTACGACGCCCGAATGCAGCAGCGGCTCCATTCCGCGCTCCAGCCCCAGATCTCCGCCTACCGCCAATCGCGCGAGGACACCCGCGCCTATGGCCGAATCTTTCGCGATCCACTGCTGAAGACCGGGAGCGGTGACGGCGACCCGGTAGATGGAGTCAGCAATCGGGAGCTGGCGACGATCTTCGGCGACGGCGGGGCGGGACGCCAGGTGGCGCTGGGGCTGCGCCTGCTCCACTTCGGTTGCCCAGCGGTCTTCCTCAACCAGGGGGGCTACGACATGCACTCCGGCGAGGACGACAGCCTTCCGGAGGCGATCGAAGAGGTCAATCTGTTGATCAGCGGCCTTAACTGCGCGCTGAAGAAGATGACCCATCCGGAGGGCGGCACCTACTGGGACAAGACCCTGGTGGTGCTGGGCAGTGAGTTCGGCCGGACCACCGGAGGCAGCCGCTTCAACTCGGCCGGAGGCAGCGATCACAGCAGCGATCTCGCCACCCGCTGGATGTCGATGCCAATGATGGGCGGCCTGGTGAGGGCGGCGGGGAAGGGCGGAAAGCTGCTGGGCCAGACCCGCGCCAATGATCTCAGGGCCACCGGGAAGGTCTACTCCTACCGCACGGTCATGAAGACGATGCTCGACTTCCTGGGCGCGGATCATGCGGGCATCTTCCCCGCCGATCCTCCGAGCGGAGATCTCTTCACATGAGCGCCGCTCTGCGTTTGCGAGCCTTCTTCGGAGTGTTCGCGGGACTGGTCGCGTTCCTGGCGCTGTCCGCCTGCGGCGCCGGGGGCGGTGACGACAAGTACGACTACGATGCCGACACGCCCTTCGACCCGGACCGACCGACCCTGATTCCCACCGGGGCGGTGACGCCGTACACCGGGAGCGATCCGTTCGTGTTGGAGGCCCAGGCCAAGCTGACCACCGGTCTCGACCTGCATCAGAAAGTGATCATGCGCTCCTGCGGCGGCTCGAACGGGGTCTGCCACAATCAGAAGGAGTACCCGGACATGCACACCGCGGCGAACTTCGCCTCGCTGGTGGGCGCACCTTGCAACGTGCAGCCGGGAGAGTGGTCCACGGTCTTCGATCGCTGTGAGCGAAGCGGCGATCGCTTCAGGCTCTCCCGAGCCAATACCGCCGAGCTCGAGATCGCCTGGATCGAGTACGTGGTGGGCGCCTACACCGACTACGACGAGGCCGGTGGACGACCCACCGCGACCACGCCCGGCATTCACGTCTACCTTTCCACTCCCCTGCCCTCCGACATCGACGATCCCTGGGACGTAGGGCTCTTCGTGCGCGAGTTCACCAACGCGCAGGGGGTGAAGGAACGTCGGGCGATCGCCAGCTTCGAGACTCGTTGGTGGATCTTGGGAGACAGAAAACATCTGGTAGGGGACGTGGACGATTACCAGATCGACGCCGCCGGGCGCTTGGTGCAATCCGGCCTGGTCCAGGGCGATCTGAATCGCAATGGAACATTCGGAGCAACGCTCCCGAACCCGGTTAAGTTGCTCAACGCCGGGAAGCCGGAGGAGAGCTATCTGGTGGGCCGCCTGCGCGGCTACATCCAGAACGACGCGGTCGGCGGGACGCGGATGCCCTTGGCCAATCAACCGCCATCGATCACCGACATGTTGGCTCTGATGTGCTTTATCGAGACGCTTCAGCCTGGGCAGGTAGTGACCAGCCTGGCCGGGCCCATTGACTACTCGGGCTGCTCCTACATCTCCAATCCGCAGGGACTGAGCCTGGTGGGCTCCGGCGTCACCTGGCGGGGCCGGATCTGGCCGGGACTCCAGGCTACCTGTGGCGGCTGTCATGGCGCGGTCTCGCCGATGGCGGGGCTGGACCTGGTCTCCAGCGGCGCGTACCAGCGGCTCAAGGCCGCCTCCAGCCAGCGTCCCGCTCAGAACCTGATCCAGCCGGGCAGCCCCAACCTGAGCTACCTCTGGCTCAAGGTGGCGGGAGACGGCAGCATCGTCGGGACGCGGATGCCCCAGAATGGGCTGGGGCAGGGGATAGAGCTGGAGGCGGGCCTGCGAATCGATCTCGAGGCCTGGATCATCGCCGGGGCGCTGGAAGACGGGTAGCGCTCGCTGACACCGCGCAGGTGTGCGACGGTGCCGCATGGTTTCTCAGAAGAAGCTGGCGATAGGCATCATGCTGGGCGCGGGCGCCGGGCTCACCCTGCGGGCGATCGCCCCGGGCTCAAAGTGGCTCGAAGCGGCGGTGGTTCACGTGGCTGCTCCGGTGGGGCAGATCTTCCTCCGGCTGCTGTTCATGTTGGTGGTGCCGCTGCTCTTCTCCGCGTTGGTCACCGGCTTGTGCGGTCTTGACCTCAAACAGCTCGGTCGGATCGGCCTTAAGCTTCTGGTCTATACCGCCGCCATCTCGGCGGTGGCGGTAGCCATTGGAATGGGGTTGGTCAATGCGCTCCGGCCGGGTGACGGGCTGGGGCCCGAGGCGCGGGCGCTGCTCACGCAGTCCGCGCCCATCTCTCAAGTCACAGCGGCCGCGGCGGCCCCACCCGACAGCTCGGTGGTATCGGTGTTTGTCTCGATGATCCCGGATAACCCGCTCAAGGCGATGGTCAGCGGCGACATGCTGGGCTTGATCGTCTTCTCGATCCTCTTTGGGATCGCGCTGGTGCGCACCGAGACGCCGGCGGCGCTCAGGCTGCGGGAGCTGATCGAGGGGCTCTACGACACGATGATGACCTTGATCGAAGGGGTGTTGAAGCTGGCACCGCTAGGGGTCGGCGCGCTGCTCTTCTCTACCACTGCCCGGTTGGGTGTTGATGCCCTGATGAAGACCGCCGCCTACGTGGGCGTGGTGCTGCTGGCGCTGGGGCTCCACATGTTCGTGGTCTACTCCGCCTCGGTCTACTTCTTCGGGGGGCGCAACCCGATCCGCTTCTTCAAGGACGTGCGGCTGGCTATGGTGACCGCCTTCTCCACTGCTTCCTCAAGCGCCACCCTTCCCACCGCGCTGAAGGTCGCGGACGAAAATCTCAAGCTCTCACCCAGCGTGAGCCGGTTCGTGCTGACCGCCGGCTCGGCGATGAATCAGAACGGCACAGCCCTGTTTGAAGGGGTGACGGTGCTGTTCCTGGCCCAGGTCTTCGGTGTGAGCTTGAGCCTCGGCCAACAGCTCACCGTGATGGGGATCTGCATCCTGGGCGGGATCGGCACCGCAGGCGTACCGGCGGGCTCCCTCCCGGTGATCGCGATGATCCTGGGCATGTTCCACATCCCTCCGGAGGGACTGGGGCTAATCTTGGGTGTCGACCGGCTTCTGGACATGTGCCGCACCACGCTCAACGTGGTGGGCGATCTTGCAGCGGCGGTCTTCGTAGCGCGGAACGAAGAGAGCGCTCAGTCTTCCGCTTTGGAGCTGGAAACGGGCAGTGCGGTCAGCCGCAGCGCTTGAGCCCTTCGTGGGGCCGAGCGCGCGCGCCGCGGCGTCGCATCGATCTCCGTTTCGTCCGCCGAATCATTGGCCGTGACCAGGGTCTCGCGGACAGGATCGCTGGCTTTTGGCGCCAAGAAGGCGCGCCTGAGCAGCACCGCGGCGGCGCATCGAAAGGGCATTCGGAACGGGATTGGCATCGGTCCCCTAGGTCACTTCGTCGCGACCTTGAAGTACTTGACCTTGCCCTTTACCGACAGGCAGCCCTTGGCATCCACGCTCCAGTCGTTCTGAGGGATGCTGCCGGTGATCTCCACAGAGAGCTGAAGTTTGCCGTCCGCGAAGTAGGGGAGCACGTCGGTCTGGTCTGCCGCGAAGGAGATGGTCTGTCCCGCCTGGCCGCTCGCTGGCTTGGTGTAATCGATCAGGGTGAGAGGCGGCAGGTTGGCGTCGGCGGGCGCATTGGCAACGGCCTTGACGTGCTGGATGAAGCCCATGTCGGTCAGGCCCTGGTTCGCAGTGAGGGTCAGTGAAAGCAGCTTGGCCTGCGCCTCCACGTCCTCGTTGGTCAGCGCGTCCAGGGAGCCCACGTCGTAGTTAAAGTCGCGGTTAACGGTGTAGGTGCCTGGGACCGGGAAGCCCTGGAAGCCGGCGTTGGCCTCGGTGATACAGGCTTCGGGGACATCACCTTCCACGTAGAGCAGATCCCCGCATCCCGAAGCGAGGGCAGCGAGCGCACCGCAAGCCGACAACTGAAGCCAAAGGGGCAGTTTCAAGACGTGCCTCACAGGAAGAAGACGACGAAGCCGAGCTTCGCGGAAGGGAAGGTGGCGCGAACGTGGACCGGCTTGGGAACTTCGATCGATTGATCCGTGGCCGCGTCGAGCGCGCCCTGGAAGTTCGACATCGTGGCCTTCAAGTAGGAGAAGCCACCGTGGAGGTAGAAGAGGAATCGCCGGGCGGAGCCCAGCTCGATGCCGGCGTGGGCGTTGGCGAATCCATACTTGATCTGCGTCTGGGTGAAGTCGCTCTCGATGCCGTAGCGCTCCAGCCACGAGAGGCTGCTCTTGAACATGTAACCGCCCTCGAGCGTGAGCGAAGGGCTGATCGGAAAGTAGAAGGGGACGAAGGTCGCACCACCGGAGAGGCCGAAGCTGCCGGTGTTGGTGATCGCGCCGCCATGGAAGCGGACCATCTTGAAGGGGCGATAGACCGCCGACAGGCCGATGCCGTCCGGAGCGCCAGCATCGAGCATCAAGCCGAGTTGGGTGTGCTTGCGCTCACGCGGCACCGGTGGGGTTCCCTCTGCCCACGCTGCCCCACCACTGAGCGCGAGCGCCAGCGCCGCCGCTCCCGACCACTTCGTACGCCGCATGGTTCGCCTCGGATCTGTCCCCATTGAGCCAGATGGTTTGCAAGGAATGAACCCAAGTCACTCTCACTCGTGAGCGGGTCAAGGTCACACACGTCGCCCGAGCGTCCAAGATGACCCGGGAGGACTCCTGGGCCGAGCCGCAAATCGTCAGCCGGGTATCGTGAGACTGCGCGCACGGTGGCGATCTGACGGTAAGATAGGAGCGATGCTGAATGGGCTGATGTGGGCAATGGGGCTGGCGGCGATGATGCTGGCGCTGGGCTGTGGGATGCGGATCCTCCTCCACGCCTTTGCGCAGAGCCCGGGCACCGGCTTCATGACCCTTTGCATCCCACTCTTCGTCTTTGTCTACGCCTTCCTACACTTCGAGCACCGCCACAAAGGCTGGATCGTCGCCGGCTTCATCGGTGGCTGGGGGATGGGCCTGGCTCTCCAGCTCGCTGCGGGGGGCGGAGCCGCGGCGCTGCTCCGCGGATCCTCAGCCCTCTAGACCCGCTCTAGATGCCGCGGGTGTCCGGGTGCCAGATGTACTTGTGCAGCTGGAGCTGGAACCTGACCGGCAGCTTGTCCTCCAGCACCCACTGCACCAGCTCCAGGGGCTTCAGCTTTCCGAAGACCGTTGAGACCAGCACCGGATAGGGCCGCTCGGCCAGGCGCCGCTCGTGGAACTGGGCGCGGGCCCATTCGTAGTCCTCGCGGGTGCCGATCACCAGCTTGAGCTCGTCGTTGCCGTTCATCGAGTCCAGCACCCGGTAGTCGTTGCGATCGCATTCGCCGGAGGACGGGGTTTTGAGGTCGACGATCTTGTGGACGGCCGGAGGTACCAGCCGTACGTCGATCGAGCCGGAGGTCTCCAGAAGAACCCGGAAACCGGCGTCGAGGAGCGACCGCATCAGCGGATAGACCCCGGGCTGTAGGAGCGGCTCGCCTCCGGTCAGCTCCACCAGGGGTGCGCCAAAGGCCACCACCCGTTGGACGATGTCGCTGTTCTTGATCCGGTCGCCGCCTTTAAAGGCGTACTCGGTGTCGCAGTAGCTGCAGCGCAGGTGGCAGCCGGTGAGTCGAATGAAGCTGCAGGGCAGCCCGGCGTGGGTCGACTCGCCCTGAATCGATAGGAACAGCTCGGTGACCATTACCGAATCGGCGTTGGGGACCAGGCGGGGTTCAATGTGAGGACGGGCGGCGAGCATCGGGAGTCATCTAACAGCACGGAAGCGTTGGGCCAATGAGGGGGAATCCAGAAAGATCATTTTTCAAGAAACTGTCTTGATGCCCGCTCGATAATTCCCATAGAGCGAATTTCTAAGAGGTAGATCCAATATGGCTCCTACGCGCGGCATTGATGGTTCTCAGAGTGCAACTCGGGCCACCGGTGGCAAAGGCCCGGACGATCTCAGCGGATACAAGAGCGACAAGTACGACGAGCTGATCCGCGAGATGGCGAAGAAGTACGGCGTACCGGCCCGCCTCATCAAGGCCGTGATGCAGCAGGAGTCGGGCTTCAATCCAAATGCAGCTTCCCAGGCCCAACCTCCAGCCGTCGGGTTGATGCAGCTCATGCCGGGCACCGCGGCACATCTCGGGGTGACCAATCGTTCGGATCCCCGTCAGAGTATCGAAGGTGGCACCAAGTACTTGGCCCAGATGCTCGACGCGCAAGGCGGCGACGTGAAGCTCGCCCTGGCCGCGTACAACGCCGGTCCCGGCAACGTGCAGAAATATGGTGGCATTCCTCCGTTCGCGGAGACCCAGAAATACGTTAAGAACGTCATGGGCACGTACAACGGTGACACGTCCGTTGATGGGGTGAACTCCGCCGCTGCGAAAGCCGGGGGCGGACGTTCGAGTGACGCTTCCACGCCCGACTACTCGGCCAGCTCCGGGCGCGACTATGGCGTGCCGGCCTTCTCGCTCTTCGACAACATGTCGTTGGCCGACCTGAGGGGCATGGCCGACCTCATCGCGGGCGGCAGCTTGGCGGCACTGCTGGCGATGAAGCCGAAAGAGATCAAGCAGAAGCTTCAGGAGAAGACCAAAAGCGGCGATACGCAGAAGGCGGTCGAGAGTGGAAAGATCTCCCCTGGCGCGGTCAACTCGGTCGTTCCGGACAGCTACAGCGCCGCTCCGAGCGGGCCGATGACCATTCCGGACTCCGGTACCGGCAGCCCTCCAGCGGTCGAGGGCTCGCCCACGGTTCCCCTGCCAACCGCCTCTGCGGAGGCCGGCATCCCCATCTCGGGTCGCTAACGCACAGTTCCCCCTGGCCTGACCTTGGCCACGATCTCCTCATCGGGTTGGGCACGCGCCCGCAATCCTTGCGAAGCCGTCTGGGGCGGGATACCTCCGGCGCATGGCCGAGAATTTCATCTTCACGATGCAGGACCTGCGAAAGGTTCGAGGTGGCAAGGAGATCCTGAAGGGGATCTATCTGTCCTTCTTCCCGGGTGCGAAGATCGGGGTGATCGGCCCCAATGGCGCCGGCAAGTCGACTCTGCTCCGGATCATGGCTGGGGCTGACAAGGAGTTCTTCGGCACGGCGCGGCCGGACCCCAGCATCCGCGTGGGCTACCTGCCCCAAGAACCACAGCTGGATCCCAAGCTGGATGTGAAGGGCAACGTGGAGCTGGCGCTCAAGCCGGTGCGTGACGCGTTGGATCGCTTCAATGAGGTGTCGGCGAGGTTTGCCGAGCCGATGTCTGAAGCCGAGATGGAGAAGCTCTTGGCAGAGCAGGCCAGGCTTCAGGATCTAATCGACGCAGCCAACGGCTGGGAGCTGGACCGTACGCTGGAGGTGGCGATGGACGCCCTCCGGCTGCCGCCGGGCGATGCCGACGTGACCAAGCTCTCCGGCGGCGAGAAGCGCCGGGTGGCGCTCTGCCGGATCCTTCTGGAAAAGCCCGAGCTTCTCTTGCTCGACGAGCCCACCAACCACCTGGATGCGGAGTCGGTGGCCTGGCTGGAGCGACACCTCAAGGAGTATCAGGGAACCATCGTGGCGATCACCCACGACCGGTACTTCCTGGACAATGTGGCGCAGTGGATCCTGGAGCTGGACAAGGGCGAGGGCGTTCCCTGGAAGGGGAACTACAGCTCCTGGCTCGATCAGAAAAAGAAGCGGCTGGCGCAGGAGGAGAAGCAGGAGAGCGCCCGCCAGAGGATGCTGCAGCGCGAGCTGGAGTGGGTCAGCATGTCGCCGCGTGCGAGGCAGGCCAAGAGCAAGGCACGCCTCGCCGCCTACGAGGAGATGGTCAACAAGGACTCGGAGCGGCGAGAAGGGCCCGGGGAGATCTACATCCCGCCGGGCCCCAAGCTGGGTGGGTTGGTATTGGAGGCAAAAGGGCTGCGCAAGGCCTTTGGCGACCGGCTGCTGATCGAGGACTTCAGCTTTCGGCTTCCACCGGGAGGCATCGTGGGAGTGATCGGTCCCAACGGCGCCGGCAAGTCCACCCTGTTCCGGATGATCACCGGACAGGAGAAGCCGGACGCGGGCGAGTTCCGGGTGGGCGAGACGGTGAAGCTGGCCTACGTGGACCAGAGCCGCGACGACCTCAACGGCGAGAAGTCGGCCTTTGAAGAGGTCTCGGGTGGATTGGACTTCGTGGAGCTGGGTGGCAAGAAGATCCAGTCTCGCGCCTACCTGGCCAATTTCAACTTCAAGGGTGCGGACCAGCAGAAGAAGGTGAAGGACCTGTCCGGCGGCGAGCGCAATCGGCTCCATTTAGCCAAGATGCTCAAGGAAGGCGGCAATCTGATCCTCCTGGACGAGCCGACCAACGACCTGGATGTTGAGACACTACGATCTCTGGAGGACGGGCTGTTGGAGTTCGCCGGCTGCGCGGTGGTGATCAGCCACGACCGCTGGTTCCTGGACCGAATCGCCACGCACATCTTGGCGTTCGAGGGCGACAGCAAGGCCTTCTTCTTCGAAGGAAACTTCGAGGACTATGAGGCAGACAAGAAGAAGCGGCTGGGTGCCGAGGCGCTGCAGCCCAAGCGGATTCGATATCGACCGCTGCTCCGTGGGTAGCGTCGGGATGCCTGTTCTGGGCGGCCGGCGCCTCGCCAACGTCTGCCTCGTTCCCGATAAGAGCGACCCGAGGTCTGCCGCATTCGCCCGCTCCGCGATCGCCTGCTCCCAGCAGCTGAACGAACGGCAACGCTCGGACTACCGCCTGAGCGAGCGGCCGAACGACGAGATCGACTCCTATGTGCATTGCACCTTGATGCACCTATGCGTTCCGGATGAGCAGCGCTCACTCGAGGCGGTTGGGAAGGCCTTGACGCCTTGGATGGGCCGGTCCGTCGAGCTTCGCACCGGTGGGGTCGAGCGGCTTCGCGCGAAGGCCTTTTTCAGAGATGCAGTCCTGCGTGGAGAAGAGGCATTTCGTGACGCCAACATCGCTTGGCTCGCTGTCGAGAAGAGTCCCAAGCTAGGGGGTGTCCCTAATTGGCTGCGCGCCCGATCTCTGCGTCGCTGGCCCTCCCCAAATCCTCACGTACATCTTTGTA
>JBGTHI010000414.1:0-2033 GCA_041746295.1 Myxococcaceae bacterium | reverse complement strand
GCCGCGTCGATCGCGCCGGTCTCCGGGTTGTACCAATGCCACGCGGGCGGCATCGCCTTGTACCCGTCGCACCGGACCAGCAAGGCGCAGGAGGAACCATCCTTGACCGGGAGGCCGAGGGTGAAACTCGTGGGGTCCCTTACCTCCAGGTCCCAGCCGTGGAGTTCTGCGTTCTCCCGGAGTGCCGAGAGTTCGCACTCAACGACGAGTTCGGCGACCGTCGCCATGCTCAGACGCCGGAGCCAGTCGCGAGGAGGCTCAGCTTCACCTCCGCCCCGAACTGGAAGCTCACGAGGGGGCGCTCGAGGGCGAGCAGCTGGTCGCCGCTGTAGAGCTTGAGATCGTCGTTCGGGTCGAGGCCCTTGGCCTTGACCACCTCCTGGATCACGTCAGCGATCTTCGTCGTCTTCGGGAAGGCGCCACGGAAGGCGCCAGCGGGCGTCGAGACGTGGACGGTGATGTCGTCTTTGGCCATGGGGTTCACCTCCTACAGAGCGTTGGATGGACCCCTATGTAAGCTAACGAAGCGAACACATCAAGGCAGAAGATTCTGTGGGCGTCACAGGGTGAGCTGGCCATCCTTTTCCTTGGAGAAGATTTCCTCCAGGCGATATCTCGCCACCACCGGGTTGACCTCGAAGAGGTCCGCGAGTTCCCGAATCGCCGTCTCGCGCCGATCTTCGAGCAGCATCGGCAGGCCCAGTCCTCCACTGGAAGCACAGAAGGGCTCGGCGGCGGCATAAACGAGGCCTCGCGGCATGAGCAGCGCGCCGATGGCACGGTTCGCCTGGTACTCCCACCACTTCCCATCGTAACGGAGCCGTGCTCCCGCGATGCCGGCTACGTCGCGGCACATGATCTCTGGTTTGGCCCCGGCAATGTCCTCGAACAACCCAGCCGGCTTCTCGCCGAGGGTAAAAAGGTGAGCGTGCAGCAGCCCGTGGCCGGCCTCGTGCGCGAGCGTCGTCCGGATGCGCCGCTCTGCGGCGCTGCTCGTATCAGCGTCGAGGGCGGAAGAGACCACGATGGCGGTTACGCCCTCTGGTCCGAACCGAGTGTAACCCAGCACGCCAGGCGGAAGATCTTCGTAGTCCTCTGTGACGCGGAAGTGCTTCTTGATGAAGCGGTCAATGCGTATGGGCTCCGGCGAAGTCGGAAGCAGTCCCACCGCCTGCAACGCGTCGCGGCAGATCCTCTCCATCTCGGCCGGCTTGTAATAAGGGCGCTGGGCAAAAGGGCCGCGCCGAGCTGCCATGGCCCTCATCGTTTCGTCAACTTCCTCAACGAATTCGATTGCAGGAAGTCCAAGAGCTCCTCCGGTGAGGGGCGTTTCTCAACCATCGTGCGGAACGCCAGGGCGTAGGTCGGATTCCGCTCCGTCATCCGCTTGAGGTCCTCGACCGGTGCCCGAGGGTCCAATTGCCGCAACTCATCAGCTTCGAGCTTCAGGACGCGCGCAATCTCTACCAGCACGCTGTCGGACGGAAAACGGCGACCATGCTCAACGTCAGACAGAAACGGCGGGGAGCACTCAACCTGCTTGGCGAGCTCGCGCAACGAGAGGTCGAGTTCCTCTCTCCGCTCGCGAATGCGTTCACCGAAGGATTTCACGCTGTCAGCTTATGGGGTGAACAGCGGGAGGGTCAACAAGGATTGCCGAGCCAAGCTTGGCTCCCAAAGCAAGCACGAGGGAGCGCAACTGCCGCCTACTGCCCAGAAAGGTATGATCTCGCCTGCCACGGCGCTTGCCGCTACCCGGAGGCAGGAACCATGGCGACGAGCCGCAAGCGCCGCATAGGCCCTCTCGTGCCAGGACCACGCCGACGCTAGCTCACCGTGGTAGAGGGCGACTACTGGTCCCGCCGTTTGAGAGATTGTGAATGCGTCAAGTGCCGGCGTCGAGGGCCGCACTCGCCTCTGCTGCGGCGCTGCTGTCACCGCCCATGCATTGAAGCGTCATCGGGATGAAGCGGCTTCGCGCCTAGTGTCTGGGCGGGAGACGACACCATGCCGATCCGCCGCCGCGTCCTGCT
>JBGTHI010000413.1:0-1771 GCA_041746295.1 Myxococcaceae bacterium | reverse complement strand
CCCGCCATCTCTTGAGCGACCGCGGGAGGGGTGACCGTGTCGCGCTCTCCGGCAACTACCAGTGCAGGTCCTCCGAAGCGGGCGAGCAGCTCGCGGCTGTCGGGTCGCAGCGCCATTCCCCGCGCCGCAGCGGCGGCACCTCGGGCTGTTCCGGCTCGGATCTGGGACTGGATCTCAAGAATGGCCGCCTCGGTTGCGTTGGGGGAGAGAAGCTTGGGCATCATCATGGACACCAGCGGCTCCAGCCCTTCTCGCAGCACCCGCCCGGCCGTCTCTTCCCTCTGCTTCTTCCCCGCGTCGTCGTCGGCGGTGTCTCGAGTGTCGATCAGCACCAGTCCCTGAACCCGCCCGGGATCTTCACGAACCATCGCCATCGCCGCGTAGCCGCCCATTGAGGTTCCCGCTACCACGGCTCTTGAAATTCCCAGGTGGTCGAGCAGCGCGAAAGCGTCGCGCGCAATGCGCGACATCTCCAGAGGCGCATCGTCTAGGGCCGCCGCCGCGCTCCGCCCGAACCCCCGGATGTCGGGGACCAGCAAGCGGTGCCTCTGGCCCAGTGCCTCGAGCTGCGCACGGAAGCTCTCTCCGTTGACCGGAAAGGCGTGGAGCAGCAGCACAGCCAGGCCGTCCGAGCCGACGCCGGAGCGGGCCGGCCCTGTGTCCCGCCTCGTGTCCCGGTAGTAAAGCTGAGCGCCGTCCGAGGAATAGGTGTACACAGGTCGGACTTTCCAAGTGTGAAGGCCGGGCGCGAAAGTGAAATGAGCTCGCGGCGGGTTTAGACTGCCCCACACGTGAGCGCAACGCCTTCAGCCAAGGGATTGACTCCGACACTGGAGAAGGTGCTGGAGGGGCTGGACGACCACGACCTCGCTCCAAGGCTGCGGCGAATCTACCTGGCGGCCAGTCTCGCAATTACCCACCTGGCCGATCTGGACCTGCTCAGGTACGAGACCACCGGCATTGATGAAAGTGCCGATCTGACTCTTTGGGAGGAGGTCGCCCCGGTCATCGCCCGAACCGTGGTGGACGTGAACGAGCTGCTCTCGGTGATCCGGGAAGAGTTCGACCGACAGGTTGAGCCCGAATCGGAGATCGCGGGGTTCCTGAGCGAGGCGGTGGATGCGGCAAGCCGCGAGTTTGAGCCGGAAAGGTACCGGCGCAATCAGGAGGCGATCGATTCGATCAAGCATTCCGGAGAGGAGCTTGCGGAGCAGATCACCGCGCTGGGGCACCGGGTCCGCAGCCCGGACATCGTCTCCGGCCGGTGGAACCTGATCGCCGAGGTTCAGTTCTTCCGCAGCCGCTTCCGAGAGGAGATCGGCGATCTGGTCTTCAAGTCGGCCTCCTGTTTCGGCGAGCTTCATCCCAAAGACATCATCCCGGGCTATGGAGAGGAGCTGAAGGCGGCGCTCACGGTCAGGACCACAGTGACCGACCTGTCCCGGGTGATCGCCGCGCGCGCCGAGAAAATCCGGACGGCCGAGCTGGAGGATCTCCAGCACGAGGCGCAGCAGCTTCTGGGGGAGATGGATCTCTTCGGCAAAACCCCCGGCTACCGGGCGCTGCGGGCACTCGACAAGCAGCAGGTGCTTCGCTACCGGGCGCGCATGGGTGAGATGGTTCTCAATCCCTTGCCCTCCCACGAAGAGCTGGAAGGAGTGGTCGAGCCCTTCGTGGCGGTGGTCGATTCGCTCAAGCAGGTCAACCAGCGGGAGATCCTGCGCACCCACGACCGTGAGCTCTGGGCGTCGTGCGGCGTGAAGCTGGAGCA
>JBGTHI010000412.1:0-5946 GCA_041746295.1 Myxococcaceae bacterium | reverse complement strand
GGCCACCGAGGGCTCGCCACGGTACGACGTCTCTCCCGTCGAGGTGGTAGCCGCCTTCGCCATCGCGCTGTCCGGCGCGGCGGTCCTGGATCAAGATCGGATCACCGAGGTGGCGGCGCGCGCGGCGGGAGTGCCCTACCGGAAGATCGATCCCCTCAAGCTGGATATGGCGCTGGCCACCCGGACCGCCTCCAAGCCCTATGCCCAGCGGCACGTGCTGCTGCCGTTGGAGGAAGCGTCCGGCAAGTTGGTGGTTGCGGTCGCCAACCCCTTCGATCCGGAGCTGTTCGAGAATCTGGCCCGACTGGCGGGAATGCCGATCCTCCCGGTGCTCTCCGCCAAGGCGGACATCCTCAAGGCGATCGCCGATATTTACGGCTTCCGGAAAACGGTGGCTCAGGCGGTCGACGACTACGGTGCCGGCAATCAGATCCAGAACTTCGAGCAGCTGGTTCGCTTAAGTGGAAGCCAGGAGCTGGAGGCGTCGGACAAGCCGGTGGTTCAAGCGGTGGACTATCTCTTGCGCTATGCTTTTGAGCACCGTGCTTCGGACATCCATCTGGAGCTTCGCCGCCAGACTTCGGTCGTGCGCCTGCGGATCGACGGCGTCCTGCACTCGGTCTACAACCTGCCTTCCACCGTTCACGCGCCGATCGTCTCGCGGGTGAAGATGCTGGCTCGGATGGACATTTCCGAGAAGCGCAAGCCACAGGATGGCCGGATCAAAACGGAAAAGGACGGCCGGGAGGTGGAGCTGCGCGTCTCCACCCTGCCTACCGCCTTCGGCGAGAAGGTGGTGATCCGGATCTTCGATCCCGAGACGCTGGCTCAGGACCTGACCGAGCTGGGCTTCGATCCCGAGGAGAAAGCGCTCTTCGAGACCTGGATCGCCGAGCCGCATGGGCTGATCCTGGTCACCGGCCCTACCGGCAGTGGGAAGACCACTACACTCTATTCGGCCCTCAAGGCCTTGGCGCGCGACGATGTCAACGTCACCTCGATTGAAGACCCGATCGAGATGGTCTGGGAAGCCTTCAACCAGGTGCAGGTGCAGCCGAAGGTGGGGCTGGATTTCGCGGGAGCCCTGCGACACATCCTCCGGCAGGATCCGGACATCATCATGGTGGGAGAGATCCGGGACGGCGAGACTGCTCAGAACGCGATTCAGGCCGCGCTGACCGGTCACCTGGTGCTTTCCACGCTTCACACCAATGACGCGGTGGGCGCGGTCAGCCGGATCAAGGATCTTGGGGTGCAGCCGTTCCTGTTGGGCTCGACGCTGGTGGGGACGATGGCGCAGCGGTTGGTTCGGCGGGTCTGCTCCGGCTGCGCCCAGGAGACCTCGCTCACGCTGGAGCAGCTCTCCGCGCTCCGGGTGCCACTCCCGCTCACCGAGCAGGGGATCCGACTCCTCAAAGGCGCCGGTTGCGTTCGCTGCCGGGGTACTGGCTACTACGGCCGAACCGCCATTTTCGAGATGCTCGGCGCCTCGATGCAGATCCGCGAGCTGGTTTCCAATAACGCGCCGGCAGATCGGGTTGCCGAGGCGAGCGCACTCGGCGGTCGCCGGTCCTTGCGCGAGGCGGCGGTGCGAAAGTTGGCCGAGGGGCTGACCACCTTCGAAGAGGTGCTACGCGTGACGTGAAAAGCGATTACAATTGCTGATGTGGTGACCTCGAACGCCCAGCCGCTGGTTCATCGGCTGGAGATACATGACCGGAAGCAATTCGAGATCAAGCTCGAGTACCAGCCGTCTGGGAACAACCCCCAGGGCCGGTACCTGATCGACGCCTTTCTCTTCCTGCCGGCCAGCCTGCACGTGGACGGCGACAGCTATCCCCGCAGTGATTTCTACACCGACGTCCACAACTACATTCGGCTGAAGACGCCGGTGATGACCACCGAGGAGATGCTCGACTCGGAAGGATCGCCGCTGGTCTGGCTGGAGAGCCAGGTGGATGGGGAGCTACGAGCCGCGTGGGAACCGGAATCGGAGCTGGTCTACCACGCCAAGCTCCTCTCCTGCGCCCTGCGGGGCGCGATGCGGCGGTTTGCCCTTCAAGTCCGGATGGGGTCGGAGGGACTGGATCCGCACTCCGAGGCCGCCTTGGAGCTCGAAGCGTCGGTTCGGAAGACCCAGCAGAACACCTCTCAGATTCTGAACCGCTTCCGGGTGCTCACCCTGACCCTGCTCTCCCAGGAAGGCTTGAGCGAAAAGACCCGCGCCTCGCTGCGGCTGGTGGACGAGTACTTGAGCCTCACCGTGGAGCAGTTCTTCCGGAAGGCGGTTGCCGGAATGGCCAGCCTGCCTCCGGAGGACTCGGTAATGGCGGTGCGCAAGGCGCTGATGGAGCGGGTGGTCCGCGAGGAGGCCTACCGGAGGGATCGCCGACTGCGTTCGGTCTTGAATCCGAGCGGCGACAACGAGGAGTACGTCCAGCGCGCCAGCTTCCTGAAAAAGTTCTGCATGAACATCCTGTACCTGTCGGTTCGCCAGGAGCAGACCCGCTCAAATACCCAGGAGCTCCTTCTAGCGCTGGCGGCGGGCGTGGCGATGACTGCCGCCCTGACGCTGACCTTCTGGGCGCAACTGTGGTTCAGCCAGGTCAGCTTCAACTTCTCGCTCGCCTTGATCGTGGGCTACATGCTTCGCGATCGGCTCAAGGAGGCTCTGCGCCGTTTCTTCACCCGGTTCGCTGCCAGGCACCTCTACGACCGGACCATCGCCATCCTCGACCCGGTCACCAAGAAGAAGATCGGGGAGTGTAAGGAGAAGGTCGACTACGGACGGTCGGTGCCGATCCCCGAGGAGATCGCGCGGCTGCGAAGCACCGACGACGTGGTCACGGTCTCCCAAGGCGAGCTGAGCGAGTCGGTGATCCGGTACCAGAAGCAGATGATCCTGGATTCGGGAAGGCTTCCGCGGGTCACCGGCCGGGTGAGCGGCGTCACCGACATCATCCGGCTTGGGGTTGGTCGGTTCCTGCGGGACATGGACGATCCCGAGTCGGCGCTGGAGTACATCGACCTTGAGGACTACTCGGTGGGTCGGCTGAAGGTCTCCAAGAGCTACCACCTGGACCTGGCGTTCCGCTTCGTGGTGGACGACGGGCTGGGACGCCGGGTCTCGGTGCAGCTCGTCCGACTGGTCCTCGACCGGGATGGAATCAAACGGATGCTGCGCTTCGATCGCCCTCGGACCCAGTCGGTCCCGGAGACGGGGCCTCAGGCGGACGCTCGCCTTCCCGCCGCCGGCTAGCGCCCAAGGGCAATCATCACTACTAAGGTGGGCTTGAGCCCTTCCTGCGATTGCTGCTACGCGCCATGCCGCCGGCTGCCCTCCAAGCCGACGAATCGCTTTGAAGTCCTAACAGAGAGTCGGTATGAGGCTCGCGGTCTGCAGACCAGAGGAGAGAGTGGTGCCCCCCACGTTGCCCAAAGAAGAACTCCTATCGATGTACCAGAAGATGCTGCTGATCCGCCGCTTCGAAGAGCGTGCTGGGCAGCAGTACGGTCTGGGGAAGATCGCGGGGTTCTGCCACCTCTACATCGGTCAGGAGGCGGTGGCGGTCGGCGCGGTCGGGGCGATGCGGCCGGACGACCGCATGCTGGCGCATTACCGCGAGCATGGTCACGCCCTGGCTAAGGGGGCCGATCCCGGAATGGTGATGGCCGAGCTGTTCGGCCGCACGGGCGGCTACAGCAAGGGTAAGGGCGGCTCGATGCACATCTTCGACATCGAGCACCATTTCTATGGTGGTTACGGCATCGTCGGCGGCCAGATTCCCCTTGGAGCGGGCCTGGCGTTTGCCTCCAAGTACCGCAACCAGGATCAGATCACCGTCTGCATCATCGGCGACGCCGCGGCGAACCAGGGATCGTTCCACGAGACCCTGAACATGGCGTCCAAGTGGAAGCTGCCGCTGATCCTCTTGGTGGAGAACAACCGCTACGGCATGGGCACCGCTTACAGCCGGATCTCGTTGGGCCAGATCCACGAGCGGGCGGCCGCCTATGGGATGCGCGGCGAGGCCTGCGACGGGATGGACGTGCTGAAGATGTACGAGGCGGTGAAGGACTGCGCCGAGTACTGCCGCAGCGGCAAAGGGCCGGTGCTGCTGGAGGCCAACACCTACCGTTTCCGCGGCCACTCGATGGCCGACCCGGCCACCTATCGAGAGAAGGCGGAAGTGGAGGAGGAGCGGAAGAACGATCCCATCCCCAAGCTGCGCGAGGTGATCCTCAAGGCGAAGGGCGGCCCAAGCATCAGCGAAGCGGAGCTGGACGCGATGGATCAGGAGGCCAAGAAGATCGCAGAGAACGCGGTGAAGTTCGCCGAGGCCTCCCCGGAGCCGTCCCTGGAGGAGCTGTGGAACGACACCATCGTCGAAGAGGGCGAAGGGGACGTTCGGCCGCGCGAGCGCGTTCTTGGGAAGAAGGTTGAGTGGCCCAGCTATCCCACCGGACAAGAGCTCCGAGTTTCCTGGGAGTTGGAGCCGCCGGAGAAGCCTGGCCAGGCAGCGGGTAAAGCGGCGGGATAGCGGGTCGGTAGGTCCCCCTTAGGGAGAACTTTCAGATGGCTGAGTTGATGTACCGCGAGGCGTTGAATCAAGCCCTTGCCGAGGAGATGGCGCGCGACGCCAATGTCTTCCTGATCGGCGAGGAGGTCGGCAAGTACCAGGGAGCCTTCAAGGTGTCCCAAGGGCTGTTGGAGAAGTTTGGGAGCGCGCGGGTGGTGGATGTGCCGATCTCAGAGCTCGGCTTCACCGGTCTGAGCGTGGGTGCGGCGATGGTCGGGCTCCGGCCGGTGGTGGAGATGATGACCTGGAACTTCGCCATTCTGGCGATGGACCAGATCATCAACAACGCGGCCAAGCTCCGGCACATGTCCGGTGGCCAGCTGCGTTGCCCGATCGTCTTCCGCGGCCCGGAAGGGGCGGGTGGCCGTCTCTCCTCGCAGCATTCGCAGGTGCTCGAGTCGACCTACGCCTACTTCCCGGGCCTCAAGGTCATTGTCCCCGCCACGCCCAAGGATGCCAAGGGCATGCTGAAGGCGGCGATCCGAGACGACAACCCGGTTGTGATGATGGAGGGCGAGCGGCTTTACTCCATCAAGGGCGAAGTTCCGGATGAGGACTACGTCATCCCTCTGGGCAAAGCCGAGGTGAAGCGCGAGGGTAAAGACGTCACAATCATCACCTGGTCGCGCATGTGGTACTTCTGCGAGGAGGCGGCCACGGAGCTGGAGAAGCAGGGGATCTCCGCGGAGGTTATCGATCTCAGGACGCTGCGCCCGCTGGATGAAGAGACGATCCTCGCTTCTGTCCGCAAGACCAACCGAGCGGTGATCGTGGAAGAGGGTTGGCCCCTGGCCGGTGTCGGCGCCAGCGTCGCGGACATCATCCAGTCCAAGGCGTTCGACGACCTCGACGCCCCGGTCGTTCGGGTGACCGGCCTGGACATCAACATGTCGTACGCGGCGAATCTGGAGAATGCGGCCCAACCGGACGCGGCCAAGGTGATCGCGGCGGTGAAGAAAGTGCTCTACCGAGAGGATTGACAGCGATGGCGACCGCGGTGCAAATGCCGGCCCTTTCCCCGACGATGAAGGAGGGGAAGATCACCCGATGGTTGAAGAAAGAGGGAGACAAGGTCTCCTCGGGCGATGCGATCGCCGAATGCGAAACCGACAAGTCGAATCTCGAGATCGAGGCGTACGAAGATGGGGTTCTCCTCAAGATTCTGGTGAAGGAGGGCGAGACCACCGCTGTGGGTGCGCCGATCGCCTATCTGGGTGAGAAAGGCGAGAGCGTCGAGAAGGTCGACGTGGCCGCCGCCCCCAAGGCGGACGAGCCCAAGCCCGCTGCTCAACCGGCGCCAGCGCCTGCCGCTCCGCAGCCAAGCGCCGTGCCGGCGCAGGCTCGGCAGGCTCAGCAAGCTCAGGTG
>JBGTHI010000411.1:0-2186 GCA_041746295.1 Myxococcaceae bacterium | reverse complement strand
CCCGCAGGAGCGCCTCGGATCCGGCGAAAAGGACGACCGGCCTACCGGCGCCCTTCCACCCCCGAACCTCCGCGGCGAAACTCGAGAAATCCATGCGGAAGCCCTAAGTATAGGCAAGCGAATCCGGAACAGCAACAGGAGACTACCGGAACCAGGGATTGCTCGAGTGATCGGGAGCAGGCGCCAGGACCAGGAACCAGGAGCGACGGCGGCGCCGGCCGCGTGGCGGCCGAGGCGCCGCAAGCCATCTACTGCGCCAGATGTTACCGCCCGGTGAGAGAAAGAAAGTAAGCGAGGTCGATTCGTCCGAGCGAGCCCGCCGAAGGGCCCTTCCGCAAACTCTCTCCCCCCGGTAGGTTACGGATGCTTCACGTCCGTCTGAGCGCGGGCCGAAGTACGTCTCTTTCTTTGCCTGCGCTCGGACTACCGAAAGGAGAGAGGAAAGACAGAGATGAAACTACCAGACTTCGCCCGCTATTGCACCGACGAGTTCGAGCTGTTCCGCAAAGCCCAGAGCCTATTCGAGCCCCGCAAGAACCCCCAGATCCCGATCTCCCGGATCTTCCTGCTGTTGGTGGGTGGCTTGGCCCTGCAGAAGCAGAGCTTCCACCAGATCGATCTGTTCGGACGGACCCAGGAAGCCAAGCGGTGGCTGGGTAGTCGACGTCCGATGGTGGCCTCCGACGCGACGCTCTGGCGCGTCTTGCCTCTGATGAACCGTTCGGAGCTTCGCCGTTTCGTACACGAGGTCTACCGGACCCTGCGCAAGCGGGGGCACGGGAAGTTGACCTTGCCCAGCGGCCGCAAAATCCGAGCGGCCGCCGTGGACGGGACTTGCTGGGGCAAGCGGTATGCCAGCGCCGTGGAGATCCTCGGAGACAATCCGGTGCTGCTGGATTTCGAGCCTTCCCCCGGACAGGGCCATGAACTGGCCACCAGCGAAGCCGTCCTGCGACGCGTTTTTCGGGAGTTCGGCAACTTGGAGGGCGGGTTGGCCCAGATCGTCCTGGGGGATGGCGCCTACATCACGGAGGGCATGCTCAAGCTCTGCCGGGACGAGCTCAAGACCCATCTGCTGGTGAAGACCAAAGAACTCAACACCCTCCTGATCCTCAAGGATGCCGAGGCGATCTTTCAGGCCCCCGCTGACCTGATGAACCCGATCGAGCACGAGCGCGGCCTCGATCCCGAACGGAAGCTGAGCTACGAGGTGTGGGCGGCCTCGGGCTTCACCCACGCTGGGTTCCAAGGCGATCTCAAGGTGGCCCGCGTCCGAACCCAGCCGCTCAAAGGCGACGAAGCGGCGGAGACCTTCTGGATCGTCACGACCGACACCTCCCTCAGCGCCAACGACATGAGGGAGTTGGCCCACCGGCGCTGGTCGATCGAAAACCACGGCTTCCGCGCCCTCAACGACGCGATGAACTCCAAGCATGTCTGGACGCGAGGAGAGCACGCCGAGCAAACCTTTGAGACGTTGATGCTGATCATGCTCCTGAGCTTCATGCTTGTGGTGGCGTACCAAGCCCAGCTGGAGCCGGAGCGGATCTGGAAGCACTGGCGGCTCCGGAAGGTCACCCTCGGATGGATGGCGGATCATTGGCGCTTGACGTTGTATGACGCGTCGCCCCTCTGGGCGGACGCAGGCTGATCGGCAGTCGTCGGGAAAAGCGGGCGTGCGATCGTGAACTGCCGGTGGCGGTCACGGAAATCGTCTGCCCGCGCTGCCGCCGGGTCTGCTTTTAGGGCTTATCCCTTTGCTGCGGAAGGAATTGCCTGCGGCCGGCTTCGCCGGCCGGGTAATTCCTGAGCGGAGGCGGCGGGAATCGAACCCGCGTCTGACACTTCGCGGGTGTCCGTGTTACCGCTACAGTACGCCCCCACTCTCCCACTTTTTCTAGATCCGGGCCGCGGGGCGGGCGGCGAAGTTGAAGACGTAGTCGAAAATCTTCTCGAGCGCGGCGACGATCGCGCGGTCCTCCACGAGCAGTCCGATCTCGAAGTTGTAGCGCAGGCTGGTGTCGGTGAGGTTCGCGCTGCCCACGTAGGCGCGCTCGCCGAGAACGCGCGCGCCCCCATCCAGATCGTGACCACGCTCCGGGAGTCGAGGATGAAGGCCAGCCCCGTCCTCGAGCGCTTCGCCTCCTCGCGGCCCCTGGCGGTGCGCTACCTGCACGAGAGCCGGA
>JBGTHI010000410.1:0-8681 GCA_041746295.1 Myxococcaceae bacterium | reverse complement strand
GGGTCTTCCGACCCGCGGGCTTTCCTGTCTCCACCGTCTCCCCACTTTCCTCCGCCAGGTGCCTCAATCCGGTCAACCCCTCCCACTTCCCTCCGGTAGATCTTGGTCAAAACTCAGCGACAGATCCTGGGAGCTAACACCTGGGGCATGGCCAGAAGAAATTGGCTGCCTGAATCCTTCTGCCAGTGGGCTGGTAGGAAAAGAGAAAACAAATTTCGAGGGACTGCCGTCAAAACCGGCGATCAAACGAGAAAACACGAACCGCCCCGTCCGGGTGACTGCGATCAGAGCCTGGAGCTTAAAAGCTCGCTCAACAGATGCCAGCACCCTGACGGTTCGGACCCCAATGTGCACCGGGCCGCTATTGCGGCCCATCCAGAGTGCGGATGGAAGCGTGGCGGAGCGGTTTCTCGTTGGATCTTGCTTTGACCCCTGTGCCCCTATTGACTCCGAGCGGCCTCCTCATGGAAGGCTCTGAAAGCGGATCCGCTACAAACCGCTGATGCGATCATAGGCTAGGACAGGTAATCCAGGCGAGAAGAGGTGCAAACCCATCGCTTGAGAGATGCGTCCCAACCTCCTGTCGTAAGTCACCATCGTACGTGCCGCGGAGTCGAGCGCGATGGCGAGATGAAGCGTGTCGGCCGCACGCAGAAGAGGGCCTTGGTACCCAATCAAGAACCGTTCGGCTTCTCGGTGAATCGCCGGCCCCAATGTCAGATGCACGTAGCTTTCATCCAAGAGGTCATCAAGCAGGGCGGTGTGCATCACGGCAAGCTGCTCTTGGCTGAGCTTTCCTTCTCGGCAGTATCGCGCCGCCGCCGAGATTACCTCGGTGACAGAAAGATCAGAAACAAGGAGGTCTCGTCGTCCAATGAGCGCGCCCTCCAACTCATCGCTTTCGCGCTCCGGGAGATACAGCTTCGCGAGCGCGCTTGCGTCGAGGTAGACCCCCTTCCCCCGGATCATGGGGCGCCGTCGTCTAGAGCCGGTCTTCACGTTCGTCAAGCACGGCTTGAGAGAGAGGCGAGTCCAGCTTTGGCATCAGCTTCCTGATTCCAGCTCGACTCTTGTAGGGATGGCTCTGCTTTCGACCAGGCGGCACCAGTCTGGCGACGAGCTCGCCTCTATCGGTGATTTCTATCTCGTGCCCCCGACGAATTTCCTTCAGCAGCGCGCTCAGATGCTGCCGAACTCTTCTGATTCCGGTACGCATAGATCAGAATGTGCTACAGGTAGCACATTCTGTCAATTGGCCTCGGAAGGAGCGCTTGCTAAGGTGCGCCGCGATGGACGCCCTTCGCCCAGCCAAAGCCGAGCAGCTGCGCTGGCTCAAAACCCGCCGCGGGCTGCGCCTCCTTCATGGGCGCCATACCGTGAGCGAAGCGCTGGCCCAGCCGGGACCTACCCACAGCGTCTTCGACGTGCTCGGTGCCTGCGCCGCGCTCTTCTCGTCCGGTCCCCGTATTGCTATCCTGGGCTTCGCCGCGGGCGGTTTGATGGCTCCGCTCCGGGCCCTGGGCTCCCGCGCTCAAATCGAAGGCGTCGATCTGTCGATCGAGGGTGCGCACGCCTTCCGAACGGTGGCGGGCGCATGGGCCAAACCGTTCCAGGTGACCGAAGGGGACGCCCTGCGGTTCCTGCAGTGCCGCGCCCTCCGGTTCGACGCGATCATCGAGGACCTCTCCCTCCAGATCCCGGGAGATGTCACCAAGCCGCCCATCAGCCTCTCGCCGCTGCCGGACCGGATCGCCGAGCGCCTCGCTCCCGAAGGGGTGGCAATCTTCAATGTGCTCCCGATGGCGGGGCTGCGGATGGCGCAGGTGGTGAACCGCATGGCTCAGCCGCTCGATCGCTCAGGCTTCGTGGTCCACTTCCAGGAGTTCGACAACCGGATCCTGGTGCTGGGCAATGGGTTGCCCCAAGCTAACGGCTTTGACCGCGTGCTTCGCGGCGCCCTCCGGGAGCTCGGCTCGCGCCAGGCCGAGCGGATTCGGGTGCGACCGTGGCCCAAAACTCGCGCGAAAAACCGCGGATCCCGCGGAGAATCGATAGAGTTTTTGGCATAGAACCCGCGGCGGTAGCGAAAGGAAGGGCGTAAGATCCGCGACTATGACCGTACCCGCACCTGCGCCCGAGCTGAGCAAGGAAGTCCGGTTTCTCACCACCCGGCTGGGCGAGATCGTCCGCGAGCAGGCCGGTGACTCGGTCTTCAAGGCGGTTGAGGATCTCCGGAGGCTGACCAAGGAGATCCGCGAGGTGGGCAGAAGTGGAGCGGCCCTGGAGAAGCTCAGGGACTGTGTCGACGCACTGACCCTGGATGACGCCTACTCGGTGGCTCACGCCTTCAGCCTCTTCTTTCAGCTGGTCAACCTTTGCGAAGAGCGCGAGCGGGTCCGCCGCCTCCAAGCCCATCCGGTCCCGCGGCAGTCCCTCAGGGAGCTGTTCACCGTCCTGAAGGACAAAGGTGTCGCCGCCGAGACCGTGCGCGCCTGCCTGGAGTCGATGGAGATCCAGCCGGTGTTCACCGCCCATCCTACCGAAGCGAAGCGGATGACCACCCTCAATCACATCTTCCGCTTGGCCCGTGGCTTCGGGGCAACGCACGAAGTGGACGAGATTCTGGAGACGCTCTGGCAGACCGAGGAGGTTCGGGAGGAGCGGATCCTCCCGATCGACGAGGTGAACCAGGTCCTCTTCTTCTTCGAGCAGACCATCTTCGAGACGGTGGCGCAGTTCTACCGGACCTTCGATGCCGAGCTGGCCACCGCCTACCCGGGGGTCGTCCGCAAACGGCCGTTTCTCACCTTCGCTTCATGGGTGGGCGGCGATCGCGACGGCCATCCCTTTGTCACTCCCGAGGTGAGTCTGGAGGCGGTGCGGAGGCAGAGGCAGCTGATCGTCGACCTCTACCGCAAGGAGCTGAGCTGGCTTCTTCAAGAATTGTCGCATGCCTCGCCCCTCCAGATCGCAACCGGGCCTGAGCCAACCTCCGGCGCTCGGCTGCCGTTCCAGCACTCCGAGAGGATCCGCTACCGGCTGGTGGAGATTCGGGAGCGACTTCGAGGGGACTACAGCTCCGCCGATGAGTGGGTCGCGGACCTGCGCAGCCTGCAGCAGCTCCTGCTCGAGCAGAACGCCAAGCGGGCGGCGCACGGCCGGCTCCAGGGGTTGATCACCCAGGCGGAGGTCTTTGGGCTCCATCTGGCGGAGCTCGACTTCCGCGACCACCGCGAGAAGCTGCTGGAGAAGCCACAGGAGTTCGTCGCCGAGCTCAAGACGCTAAAACGGATCCAGGACGACGGCGGTGAGATCGCGGCCAACCGCATCATCTTGAGCATGACCCGCACCGCGCAGGATCTCGAGATGCTGCTTCAACGGGCGCGCGAAGCATCGCTGCAGGCGATCGATGTCGTTCCTCTGTTCGAAACGGTCGAGGACCTGGACAACTGCGTGCCGGTGATGCGTGAGCTGTGGGCCGACCAGCACTATCGACGGCATCTTCAGTCGCGCGGCAATGTGCAGGAGGTGATGCTGGGCTACTCCGACTCCAACAAGGACGGTGGCTACCTCGCCGCCAACTGGTACCTCTACCGCGCTCAAAAGCGGCTCGACCTGCTCGCCAACGAGTCGGGGGTGAAGCTGCGGCTCTTTCACGGCAAGGGTGGAACGATCGATCGCGGCGGAGGGCAGAGCCACCGGTCTCTACGCGCCCAGCCGCACGCCTCGCCGGGAGGTCGGATCCGGCTGACCGAGCAGGGTGAGGTGATCTCGCTCAAGTACTCCAACACCTTCATCGCTCAGCGGAATCTGGAACAACTGACCTCCGCGGTGATGGGGGTCTTCTGCCTGCCTCCCGAGGCGGGAGAGGACGCGGCCCAGCTCAAGGAGTGGGAGGGTCATGCCGAGGAGATGGCCAAGGAGTCGGTCAAGTTCTACCGAGCGCTGGTGTACGAGACCCCCGAGTTCGAAGAGTACTTTTGGCAAGCCACGCCCATTGATTTGATGGAGCATCTCCGGATCGGCTCCCGGCCCAGTCGCCGCAAGGGCGGATCGGATCTGACGCAGCTCCGCGCGATCCCCTGGGTTTTGGCCTGGACCCAGTCAAGACACCTGCTCTCCGCCTGGTACGGGGTGGGCCACGCGCTCGAATGGTTCGTCGCCAGCCGGAAGAATGGCCTCAAGATCCTGCGCGAGATGAATGACAGCTGGCCGTTCTTCGCCTCGGTGCCGGAGAACGCGGAGATGTCTCTGGCCAAAGCCGACCTGTACATCGCGCGCCAGTATGCGGAGCTGGTCGCGTCGAAAGACGTGAGAGAGGCGATCTTCGGCCGCGTGGAGGGGGAGCACCGGCGGGCGGTGGCGATGCTCCTTCAAGTGGGAGAGCACAAGACCTTAATGGAGCGACGATCGACGATGCGCCGGTCGATTGAGCTGCGGAACCCGTACGTCGACCCGCTCAACTACCTGCAGATTCGCTTCTTGAAGGAGTGGAGGACATTGCGGAAGGAGACGATGGCCAAGCCGCTCCGCCGGCTGCTGGCGTTGACCGTGAACGGCATCGCCTTTGGAATGAAGAGCACCGGCTGAAGCCGGTGGTCAGTGTATCGGCGGCGCGTACGCCGTCTCCGAAGGGATGTCCTTGCGCGGCTCGCCCTCGATCATCAGCTCCGCCCAGCTGTCCTCAAGCGCCTCGCCGAGGATATCGAGCTCCTCGGCGCCCACTATCTTCCGGAGCTTGGGGAAGAGCTCTCCCTCTTCCTCCTCGATGTGGTGCTCGATCTGTTCCCGTAGAACCTTCACCTTCGCGTCGAAGTTCTCATTCTCCGCGCCCACCTCCATTAGATCCGCGATCAGCCGCTTCGCGGACAGGTGCTCCTCGAGCGCCTCGCGAACCATGGCCTCAGTCTGATCGTTCATCGCCGCCGGGTAGAGGTGCTTCTCCTCGATGGTCGCATGGGCTGCCAGCGCATCCGCGATCTGGGTGAAGAGCTTGTACTTGGCGTCCTTGGGCGCTGCGTCCTGGAAGGCTTTGAACAGCTGCTCCACTTCGCGGTGCTGAGCTTCCAACAGTTTGATCGCGTTCATCGACAAATCCTCCCTAAGGCGATTGAGCCGGTAACATCATCACCGTTCCTCTGAACGCCAATGGCTGGATGGCAACCGCGATTCAATGGCCGGCTACGGGCCCGCGCGTCGGGCAAACTCCTTGATGAACTGGCGGTCGCGCGCGGCGATGGTCATAAACCGGATGCCCAACCCCTGAGGCTGGCGGGCGTCGCCGGCGTTCTCCCAGACCACGCGACCGCGCGCCTCCAGCTCATGTCGCGCCTCCTCGAAAAGGAAACGAACGTTGACCAGGGTGTTGATCGACAACCCCTTGGTGCCTTTGAGGAAGAAGGCGTCGCTGGAGATGTTGGCCAGCGGATGCTGGGTGAACATGTCAGCGTTGAGCGGTACCACCCGGACCTTCACATTGACCAGATCGGGAAACTCGGTCCCGCGCTCGAAGCCGATGAAATCCTCCGCCCTATAGCTGGCGGCGGGCCGGCCGTTGTTCTGCCGCGCCGACAGCTCCCGCTCGATTCGGGTCATCCAGGAGGAAAGCAGCTCGAACGCCTGCCCGTAGGCTTGGCGGAGCTCGGGGCTGACGTCGGTGTGCAGCCGGTCCGGATAGAACCGCTTAACCATTAGAAAGAAGCGGGCGCGAAAGGCCTCGATCCCGGCACCGGCTGGCAGATCGAAGATCTCGTGCACCGGCTTGCCCCGGAGTCGCTCCAGCTCGGCGCGGACGCGTGTGGCTTCGCCCTTTTCGTCTCCGCCTCGGACCGCGGCTGCTGCGGCCGCCACCCGGGCCACCTCCGGGAACTGCGAGAGCGGCGCATAGCTCTTTCCGTCGAGCGATACGCGGTCCGTACCTCGAAGCCTGCCCTTGGCGAACAGCTCTTGGAGCGAGGTCAGGCTGAGCGGTCCGAGCACCCGGCCGGCGGAATCGCCTATCCAGTAGTTGGCCATCGTCAGGCCACCAGCGCCTGCTCCACGGCGCCGAGCAGCTCCAGAGGGTGAAAAGGCTTGGCCAGAAAGCCAACGGCGCCGGCGGTGAGCGCCTGCTCGACTACGCTGTCCGCATCCATGCTGCTCATCACCAAGACGCGAAGGCCGGGATGCTTCTCGCGCAGCTCGGTCAAAGCCTCGAGCCCGCTCTTGTTGGGCATCATCAAATCGAGAAGGACCAGGGAGGGCCGTTCTTCGGCACAGGAGGAGAGCGCTTCGGAGCCATCGCAGGCTTCTCGAAGCCGATAACCCTTGCCGGAGAGGGTGTCTTTGAGCGTGACGCGGACGAAACCGTCGTCGTCGGCGATCAGGATTGTGGGCGAGTCGTTCATTCGCTTTTGGCCTCGGATCTTCAAGGCTGCCCTCTCTCCCTGCGCGCATTCAACCCGCGGTGGTCGGCGGTTGAGGTCGCGGCTCACACCTCTGATTACGGAGCGGCTCGTGGAGCGAAACAGCGCTGGAAAAATCCGCACGGTGGTCCTCGATTTGGGAAACGTGCTGGTGTTTCACGACAACGCCCGACTCGCGCGGAACCTGGCGGCCGCAACGGGGACAACGGTGTCGGACGTGGAGGGCTGGGCTGGGCGCAACAACGAGGCGATCACAATCGCGGGCGATTGGATGGGCCCGGGAGCTCGGCTTGAAAGGTTCAGGACCAGTTCACCGTCCCATCTGTTCACCACCGCGGAGCTGTTCCGTGCCAACCTCTTGGAATGGGGGCTTAAGCCCGCCAGTTAACGTCGCCCTTGACGGCGGGGTGGGAGGGCAGCCACCTTGCATGCTACTTCCAGCGGTGAATTTCAGTAGGCGCGGTGCCGGACCGCGTCTGAAGGAGCGGCTGGCTTCGCGGGAACTGCGAGGGGTAAAGACCCCCACGCGACGCCCGAGAGGCCAACAGCTAAAATCAAGATGCGAGTGAAACGAATGATTCGAGGGACTGCTCTGGCAGTTGTAGTGGCATTGTGGGCTGGATGCGGTGGCTCGGGTGCTGTGCCCGATCCCGGCACCGAAAATGACGCTTCGGTCGACCCGATCGACTCGGGTGGCGGCGATGGCGGAGATTCCGGCACCAGCACGGATGGTGGCAGCACGCCGACCCTGGTCTGGCAGCCGGGATACCGCACCGCTTTGCGCGCCTCCGAAGCCGTGTCGTCGACCGCGACCTTCCGAATGAAGATTCGGACGGTGCGGGCCGGGAACCGACTGCGATTGACCTTTCGAGCCGGTTCGGGCGCCCTGAGTATTTTCAAAGCTAACGTCGCGCGGGCTGGGACGGGCGGGAATCTCGTCGGCGCGCCCAGCGAGGTCACGTTCAGCGGCACCCCTGGCACGGCGCTGGCTGCTGGTGCGACGGTGGTCAGCGACCCGGTAACCTTTTCCGTGGCCAAGGGCGACGAGCTCTATGTCTCGTACGAGTTGCAGGGGGCCACCGCGATCAGCGGTTTGATCAGCAGCGATCCCAGTGCCATGCCGGCGGTGGTGGGCGGCGTGTCGCTCCTTCCCGACAGCTTTCGCCGGGCCGGTCAGTTCTCCCAGCTGACGACCGGCTTCGGGGGAACGGCCGAAGCCGTGCCGCACGCGCTCGCGGGCATCGACGTAGAGGCGGTGCAGCTGAGGATGTTCATCGCCATCGGCGACAGCATCACGGAGGGGTATGTCTCCGGTAACGACGACTACCGCAACTCCTGGCCGGTGGTCGCCTCCGGCATCGCTAATCCACCCGTGGTTTCTGCGGCCGTTTCTGGCCAGGGCGTTCAAGGGGCCCTCGACAATGTGGCCTCAGACGTACTGCTGGTGAATGGCATCACCGATTGCGTTCTGCTGATTGGAACCAATGACCTTCAGTCCGACCCCAGCAACAGTGGAATCGTCGACCAAATAAAGATTCGGATGACCCAGTTGTTCGCGCAGCTCGAGCCGAAGTGCAACGTCTGGGTATCGACGCTCCTGCCCAAGGAGTCGGTGGGGACCACCACCAGCGGCATTACCGTGCTGCAGATGACCGCCCGAAGGAATGAGCTGAATACGTGGATTCGTTCTCGCTCGTTGCCCCTGAGGGTGATCGACCTGGAGGCTGCGGTCCGCGATCCTTCCAGCCCCAATGACTACGCCCCCGGGTACTCGGCCGACGGCATCCATCCCTCAGTGGCGGGCCAGGCCAAGTTGGGGCAGACCGCGTCCGCGGCCTTCCAGTAGATGCAACCGGCCGGGCGGTCCCTGCGCCGGCCCCTCGCGCTTGGGCTCCTCGGTTTTCGAGAGAATCTCCATCCATCGCTCTATTCGAACATTTACGCGATCGATCCGGTGGCATAGAGTCCCCTCCGACAAAGCGCGGGAACCGTCGGTGTGTGGGAAGGGGTTCGCTTGGGCGAAGAGCGGCCGGATGCGCTGCAGAAAAGCGCGCTCGAAAAGATCGTGTATTTCGAAGCTCGCTCCGAGCAGATCAAGAGCGACCTGGTCCAGGCTCGCGCGGTCATCGAGCGTCATCAGCAAGAGCTGGCCGAAGCGGCGCAGCGGGAGATCGAGCTTCGCCGGCAGGTGGCCGCTCTGGAGGTGAAGAGCGCGCGAGCGGAGAGCGAGCGGGAGCAGACCTCCCGCGCCAATGATGCTCTCCGGCGGGAGCGGGC
>JBGTHI010000409.1:0-1728 GCA_041746295.1 Myxococcaceae bacterium | reverse complement strand
AAGGTCTGGGCCTATCTATTCCATCCCGACTACGGCGCGGTAGCGCGGCTGCTTCCCGCCCAAGACGTGAACTGGCTGGGCACCCCCGGCTACGCGCTTCACGCTGCGGTGCTGGTCGATGTCTGGAAGACGACGCCGTTCGTTGCCCTATTGCTCCTGGGCGGACTGCAGACCATTCCCTCCGACGTCTACCGGGCCGCGCGGATCGACGGCGCCAACGCCTGGTCCCGCTTTGTTCGCATCACCCTCCCGCTCTTGTGGCCGGTGCTCGCGGTGACCCTGCTCTTCCGGCTGTTGGACGCGTTCCGGGTATTCGATGCGGTCTACATCCTCACTGAGGGCGGACCTGCCAACTCCACCGAGACGCTGTCGATCTACGCCTACAAGACGCTGATGCGCTCTGGCGACTTCGGCTATGGCTCCACCCTGGCGATGGCAACCTTCCTCTGCGTGGCGCTCTTCAGCGCCACCTACCTCGCCCTGACCGGCGCGGCGCAGAGGCGGGCAGGAGGCGGTCGATGAGGCGCTGGGGACCGCTCTTTGCTGCCGCCGTGCTGATGACATTCTGCCTTGCGCCTTTCTTGGGTCAGCTCTTCACCTCGCTGCGACCCGACTCGGACCTGGCGCGCTGGAGCCTTAGACCCCTCACCCTGGACAACTACCGCCAGCTCCTGGCAAGGCCCGAGTTCATTCGCGCCGTCTTTAACAGCTTCGCTGTGGCACTCCTTTCAACGGTCCTCTGCCTCTGTCTCGGGGCATCGGCCGCCTTCGCCCTGGGCCGACTGAGGTTGCCCGGCACGCAGTGGCTCTTGAGCGCGGCGTTGGCGGTCTCGATGTTCCCCACCGTCTCCACCGTCAGCCCGCTCTACCTGATCGTCCGGGCGCTCGGCTTGCGCGATCAGCTACTGGGATTGGCGCTGCCCTATACCACCTTCGCGCTGCCGCTCGCGCTCTGGACCCTCACCGCCTTCTTCCGCGAGCTGCCCGAGGAGCTCTATCGCGCGGCCCGGATCGACGGCTGTTCGCCTTTGGGGACCTTCTACCGCGTCTTCCTTCCTCTGGCCGCTCCCGGGTTGGCGACCACCGGGCTGCTGGTCTTCATTTCGGCCTGGAACGAGTTCCTCTACGCGCTCACCTTCATCTCGTCACCCGAACGCAGGACCCTGCCGGTGGCGGTCAGCCTGTTCGCGACCGACCAGACCGAGCCCTGGGGCGAGATCATGGCCGCGTCAACGGTGGCGACGCTTCCGCTCCTGATCGTCACGGTGATCTTCCAGCGCCGGGTGGTTTCCGGGCTCACCGCAGGCGCCGTGAAGGGATGACAATGGCAAAAGTCGAGCTCCAGGGATTGAGCAAACGGTTCTCCGAAGGCGGCGGTGGCCTGCGGGGCCTGGACCTCACCATTCAGAGCGGCGAGCTCCTGACGTTGGTCGGGCCGTCCGGATGCGGCAAGTCCACCACCTTGAACCTGATTGCCGGGCTGGAAAAGCCCTCCTCGGGCCGCGTCGTGATCGAGGGCTACGACGTCACCGAGCTGCCCCCCGGTGAGCGAGATGTGGCAATGGTGATTCAAAGCTCGGCCCTCTATCCGCACCTAAGCGTCCGGCAGAACCTCGAGTTTCCGCTCCGCATCCGCAAGCTCCCGGCAGCGGAGCGCAACGGGAGGGTGGCTGAGACCGCCGAGCGGTTGGGGCTGGCCGGGCTTCTGGACCGCAAGCCTGGCGCGCT
>JBGTHI010000408.1:0-2569 GCA_041746295.1 Myxococcaceae bacterium | reverse complement strand
GGCGCAGCTCCGGCGGGCACGGCGCGCTCGATAAAAGCCAGGCTGAGCTGACCCACCCCACCCACGAGCCGCTCGCCGCTTTGAGCTCCGGCAAGGAGACGGAGCCGGGCGCCGAGGAGATCAAGATCAAGGCTTTCAAGCCGGTGACCGCCACGGTCGATGGGTTTCGGATGGAGCTGCCCCAGGCCACCGAGGTCAAGTCGCTCGCCGGCACCTCCGCTGTCAGCTCCGACGTCCGCACCGAGGTGCTGTCGCCGGACCCGAAAGCGGCAGACCTCAGCATTCGCGGCTCGGTCCAGGGACAATCGGCCAAGCTGGTCATCGATGCGGGGCGTGGGATGGGCGAGCTCGAGTTTCACCTTCGGGTCCGGCAGGGCGTGGCATCGGTCCGCATCGAGGGCGAGTCGGCCGGGATTGTCGCCGCCCGCTCCGATGAGCTTCGCCGGAGCGTCGAGTCGCAGGGGCTCACGCTGGGTAAGGTGGAGATAGCTCGCCCCGCGGCCGATGCGCCGATCTCCAACGCCACCAATCTGATGCAGGCGCGGACCGATCGCGGAGACCACCCCGGCGGCAACCACCGCGAGAGGATGGAGACCCGGCTTGAGGAGGGGACCGCTCGCGGGCAGCCGGCCCCCAGTTTGTCGCAACGCACGTCCATTCGCAGCGCTGACGGAGCTCCGGGCTCGGTCGACGTTCAGGCCTAAGCGAGGAAAACAACCATGCAAATCGGATCCACAACCAGCACCGGCATCACCGCCTCGGAGTCGACCACCGAGGACAAGAGCACCCTTGGCAAAAACGACTTTCTCAAGCTGCTGATGACCCAGATTTCGTCGCAGGACCCGTTGAACCCGATGGACAACGAGGCCTTCGTCGCGCAGTTGGCCCAGTTCTCCAACCTTGAGCAACTCCAGACGGCCAACACCAGCCTGAACAACCTGCTTACCGCCCAGGTGGCCAACAACCAGACCACCGCGGCGGCTCTGGTGGGCAAGGTCGCCAGCTACAAGACCGACTCGGTTGGCCTGACCAGCGGGGTTCCCACCACCATCAATACAACCCTCTCGGGTGCCGCCTCCGCGGTGACCGTTACCATCAACGATGCCAACGGTAAGACGGTCCGCACGTTGCGGATGGGCGCCTACGACAAGGGCGACGCGCAGATCGCCTGGGACGGCCGGGATGACGGTGGAAACGCGCTGCCCACCGGCACCTACTCGGTAAAGGTCGCCGCCAACGATCTGACCGGCGCGTCCGTTGCAGTGGAGAACAAGGGAAAGGGTCTCATCGAAGGGGTCTCCTTCGAGAACGGCTATCCCGAGCTCATCTCCGGGGGGCTCCGCATCAGCCTCTCCAACGTCACCGAGATTCTCCAACCCTCATGAAGCACCCTTAACAGGGGAAAGGAAGTCACAGTATGGGTCTTACTTCAGCGTTGTATATCGGAGTTTCTGGTCTCGCCGCCAGCAGCGAAGAGATCTCGGTCGTGGGCGACAACATCGCCAACGTCAACACCGTCGGCTTCAAGGCGGGCCGCGCAGCATTTGAAGACTCCTTGGCCCAACAGCTGGTTGGCGGGGGCGGCCAGGTCGGCCTGGGTGCCCGCGTCCAGACCGTCCAGCGGATCCTCACCCAGGGCTCGCTGCTCAACACCGGCGTCTCCACTGACCTGGCTCTCCAGGGCTCGGGTTACTTCGTGGTGAAGGGCACCTCCGATGGGCGCCAGGGCAACTTCTATACCCGCGCCGGCGGTTTCACGCTGAGCCAGGATAGCTATCTGACCAACCTCGAGGGACTGCGTCTTCAGGGCTTCCAGGCCACCCCGGCCGGTGCGCTGACCCAGCAGATTGGAGACCTTCAAGTTGGCAGCAGCACCGCGTCGCCGCTTCCCACCAGCAGCATCTCGATCCGGGCCAATCTTCAGTCCGACGCGGTCATCCCCGCCGCGTTCGACCCGGCCGACCCCAACACCACCTCCAACTTCGCAACCAGCGTGACGGTGTACGACTCAATCGGCGCGGCGCACCAGGTCGACATCTACTTCGCCCGCACGGGTGACGGCACCTGGGACTACCACGCGCTCACCGACGGCGGCGGCCTCCAGGGCGGCACCGCCGGCACGGCTACCGAGATCGCCTCGGGATCGCTGGCGTTCGATTCCTCGGGCCGCTTGACCGCGGAGATCCAGACCAGCGACTTCAACCCCCTCAACGCGGTGGGGCCGCAGGCGCTGACCTTCGACATGGGCGACCCCACCGGTGGCGGCGGGACCGGCCTGGCCGGCATCACCCAGTACGCCAGTCCCTCCGCGGTGACGTTCCAAACCCAGGACGGCTACGCGGCTGGCGCCCTGAGCGATGTGCAGATCGACTCGACCGGCCGGGTGGTCGGAGCGTTCACCAACGGCCAGACCCGAGTCTTGGGTCAGGTGGCGGTGGCCGACTTCAAGGCGGCCGATAAGCTTGAGCGCCGCGGCAGCAATCTCTACGCGGAGAGCTCAGAGTCCGGGCAGCCCCTGCTGGGCGCTCCGTCGGAAGGTGGCCGTGCCGGTATTGCCGCGGGAACCCTC
>JBGTHI010000407.1:0-2720 GCA_041746295.1 Myxococcaceae bacterium | reverse complement strand
GGTGACGCCGGCAAGGAGCGCCGCGGCGAAGGATGGGGCTCCCAACAAGACCGTGGTCTCGGCCGCACTTTGCGCCAGCTCGACCGCGCGATAGCCGTGCATCCGGTCTTGCAACGTTAGGTATGACTGAAGCACTACTTCCAAAGGAGAGCCGGGGGCGTGGAAGGCGGCGAGAACAAATTCCCGGCAGAAGTGATTGGCGGAGGCGCCCGCGCAGAGTGGAGCCCTATCCAGGTCGGTCAGGCGCAAATGGAAGGCGATCGCCGCGTCGTTCGCCCGGTCGGCCAGAGCGAGGGTGCGAATCCAGCGGAGCTCCATATCGGTCCGCTGCGGCTCCGGCATTGCCTTGGCGTCGAAGGTCTGGGCCTCGACCCTGGTGCCGAGGCACTCACTGGTCAGCTCACAGATCCGAGCGCGGGCTGCGCGCAGCCAGTAGCCCTGTCCCCAGACCTTCCGGTAGAAGGCGAGCGCCGAGAGCCCATCCCCCTGCGCGGCCGCCAGATCTCCGAGCTCCAGCCAGACCTCGGGGAGATCCGGCGGCTAGGTGGCGGCGGCGCAGGCGCTGCCCTCTTGTTGCGGGCCCTCCGTGCAGCCGGCCATCTGGGTGGGCTTCCACCACGAGACCGCGGGTAGCGCCAGGCTTTCCCTGCCGGAGACCAGCGGAACGCCTCGGGTCTGCGCCAGATCCAGATATTTAACAGCACCCAACGTGGCGGGCCGCGCCTCCAGTCGCCCGGTGGTGCAAGCGAGAATGACCTTGCCCTCCTCCACGGTGGCCTTGGGGCAGAGTCGGCTCCGGCGATTCAAGCTGCGCGCCGCCAGCTCGGGCGATCCTTGGACCTCCAGCTCGACTCGTCGCCGCAGGGGCAGCACCTTGGCGGAGAGGAGACTCACCCCCTTGAGCTCCACCAACTCGGCGACCGCCGGCAGCAGTACCGGTCCGGGCCCGTCCGCGGTGAGAGCGGGAGCAAGGGCGAGCCAGAGGCAGACTGCGTGGGTCAGAAACACGAGGAAGGGTCTTTCGGAAGTCAGGAAGCGATGGCGGTGGGCTCTGCTTCCAAGGCCGGGGGCGCCTCTCGGGCCCGGCGCCGCAGCTTCTCAACCAGGGTGGTCCGCTGAAGGCCCAGCATGTCGGCCGCTGCCTTCTTGTTCCCGCCACAGTGCTTGAGCGCGGCGTCGATGTAGGAGTCCTCGAGCCGCTTGAGCATCATCGGCAGGTCCACGGAAACACCGGCGAAGGCAGGCGCGATCGCCTCGGAGGCGGTCACGACTGGCGTCTGGCGCGGCACGGCAACGGTGGTGAAGCATTCCGGTCCGGCAGCGCTCGTGGTGGTTACCACTGGGTCGCCGCTCAAGGAGCCCATGCTCGGAGTCGACACGCCGGAGGCGCCCTCGAAGCCCACCAGCCGGATCGCCGGAGCTTCGGAGCGGTAAGGCGGCGGCAGGTCAGCGGCGCGCACCGACGGCCCCTCGGTGCAAACCTGAAGGCGCTCCACCAGATTCTCCAGCTCACGCACGTTGCCGGGCCAGGGGTAGCGCTCCAGTTGGCGGAGCAGCTCCGACTCCACCGGGCGGCTCTCGCCTCGCTTCTGCCAGAAGTGCTCGAACAGCACCGCCACGTCGCCCTTGCGCTCCCGAAGGGCGGGGAGCTCTACTGGGCAGACCATCAACCGGTAGTAAAGATCCGCGCGAAAGCGGCCCGCCTCGACCTCGGCCTTGAGGTTCCGGTGGGTGGCGGCGATCAGCCGGAAGTCGGCGGAGATCGACTCATTGCTGCCCACCGGCTCGTAGGTCCGCTCCTGGAGGAGACGGAGCAGCTTGACTTGAAGACTGAGCGGCAGGTCGCCGATCTCATCGAGAAACAGAGTCCCACCCTCGGCCATCGAGATCCGGCCACGGCGGGCGGCGTGCGCGCCGGTGAAAGCGCCCTTCACGTAGCCGAACAGCTCGCTCTCCAGCAGCGCCTCGGGGATCGCGCCGCAGTTGACCGGGATGAACGGCCGCTGTTGGCGGCGGCTCTGGGTATGGATCCTCCGGGCGAAGACCTCCTTGCCGGTTCCGGTCTCGCCGGTCAACAGCACCGTCGCGTCCGAGGGTGCGATGCGGTCGCAGGCGCGGATCACCTCGATCATCGGCGAGCCGTCACCGCAGACGACGGGAGCCCTGGCTCCGGCCACAGCGGAGGAGGCGGCAGCGGCGGAGACTTCGGAGGTCGTAGAGAGGGTCACCGGGTGTCCTTGTCGGGTACGAGGCCGCGGTGGCGCAGAGCAATCCAGAGACCATCGTCAAACCGCTGACAACGCCACGACAAATCCGTGACCGGCCCCGAGCGGCGTGAGGTGCGGTTTGACGCCACCGGCCACCCCGAATCGCCGGTTCGACCAGTGCGAGTTGTAGCACGCCCGAAAAACACCGGAACTTCATGAGCGCGGTCGGCGAAATTCCCTGAGAGTACGGGCCTGGTCAACGGCGACCCACGACTTGGGCGTTACCCATGGGCGAAGCGCCGCCAGCCCCCCACAGTGCGATCAGCGGATCCCTATGCCCGCAACTTCACGGAGCCACTCGGGGATATTCCCTCTGAACAGTCACAGCAAAGGATTCGAGAGATGACAGGAGCAACCGGTGGGCCTTCAGAGGCTTTGAGAACGGGCGCCGCCGCGGGTCGCCCGGTCACGGGGCGCAGGGCCAGCTTTGGAGGAGACATCACCTACGTCACC
>JBGTHI010000406.1:0-2850 GCA_041746295.1 Myxococcaceae bacterium | reverse complement strand
GTGCTGGGAGCCGACCAGAGCGAGGCAGGCTTCGGTGGGGTCGTGGACTGGTTGGTCCCGCCGGAGGCGCTAACGGGAGACCGGCAGAACGGCAGCGAGAACGTCGCTGATCTCTGGGCGCTCCTGGCTTCGGTGTTGCTCGAGCAGGCGCTGACCCGAACCCGCCTAATCAAGCTGGAGCCGAACCGCGACCTCCCCGGGCCCGGCGACGTGGTGGCGACCCTGGAACGCACTGCGCCCGATGGGCAGGTCGAACGGAAGCAAATTCTCTCCGAAGCGCGCTTCGTGGCGTCGGGCCGAACCCAAGAGAGCTTTGGCTTTCCGTTGGCGGGCAGTATTGCGGCGACAGTGCTCCTGCGCAGCCTCGACATCGCCGGTTTTCCGCTCCTCTCAACGGCGCCGGATGCCCTGCGCATTTTGAACAGCCGCACCGGCTCCAAGGCCGCTCCCGCTGGGACGGTGGTGATCTGGGGGGACAGTCGCCTCGCGCTCGCGCTGCTGGAGCAGTTTGGCGGTCTCTACGTCGAGGGCGCGCCCTCGGTCCTTGGCATCGAGAAGATCTACTGGCTCTCCGATAAGCCTTTCCCGGACGATCCGCGGTATGCCCGCTTGCTGGACCTTCTACCCCGCAATGGCGAGGGAAACCTGATCGAGCGGATCGATACGCGGGTGTGCGATGTGGCGTTGAGAGCTACGCCCTCAGGATCGCAAGTGGTCCTGGTCCGGCCCAGCGGAGGTTTGATCACGAACTCGGAAGGTTTTGTGATCATCGCCAATGCGGCGATTGCCGCCTGTCCCCTGGAGTCAGGACTGGACGGGCTGCTCGCGGACTATGCCACGGCCCTCGCTGAGAGCCCGGACATCGCGCGCGCGCCGCTGATCCCGCTCACGCTACCCACCCAGCCTCCGGTTCCGGTTGCCCGCACGGTGACGGGAGATCCGGCGACAGTCGTTCTGGGCTTCGACCCCGCCCGAGCGCTCGATCCGGCATGGCTCGATCAGCTTACACCCGGAGAGCGCCAGCGGTACCTGGAAGCGGGAGGAGAGGGGCAGGGGGACCGGACCTATCTGCTCCCCGACGTGCAGGCCGCGGTCCAGCTGTTCCTCGGCTCGAGAGAGGTACAGCTCGGCGCGACCGACTCAGGAGAGGATCCACGCGGCTTCCTCCCCCGCCTCGACGGAATCATCTCGCCTGGTGCGACCCGATCGAGGCTGATCTCCTCGGCGCCGTTCGCCCTGCCCGACGACCTTCCGAGGCCCGAGCAGCTGCTCACGCCCCTGCTGTCCTATGAGCTGCGGCGGGAGTTCAGTCGCGTGAAACCGGCGCTCACACGCAGACCGCAGACGGCGATCTTCCGGCTCGTTCGCGCGGGTCCGAACCGGTGGTCCCTGACCTATGTCGTCGGCATCTCGCGCATCTCAGACCGCTTCTTCGATGCCGTGTCCAACGCCTGCATGACGCCCGCGTTCCTGGCCTGCGGGCAGAGCGTTCTCGACGGCGCGCGCACCCCGCACGTGTTCGAGGTCACCGTCGGGTACAACGCCGAGGGCGAGCTTGATCTAGAGCGAACAGGCGTGCGGCCGGTTCCGGAGAGCTACCCGATCCCGGCACCAGCGGTACCTTAGGGTGCCTCCTTGAAGACCGCCGCGTCCTTGTGGGTGGTGGCGGCGCCCGGGTCTGCCACCTCGCGCTCACCGGATACCAGGACCGCTCGGTCGAAGCCGATGCCCGGCTTGTTGAGCCGCAGCGCCCGGCAGGCGGCGCCGGTGCAGCCGGTGGGGGTAAGGTCGCGCGTCCAGAGCAGATTGCCAGAGAGCGCGTATTTGAAGAGCTTGGAACCGCAGCTCACCACCGCCTGGCCCACCGGGTCGACGGCCAGGCCGAAGTAGCCGGTCATGTTTTGCGATGGCGGGCAATCCACCCGCCGCAGCCATCGCTCGTCTCCGTCCGCCTCCACCGTGAGCAGGAACGCGCCCGACTGCACCGTTCCGTCGGAGCCGGTCGGCGGGGTGGACTGGTTGCTGCCGCCCCAGGTCAGACTGCCGTTGAAGCTGCCCAGCACCACCGAGGTTCCCGCGTTGCTCCGTCCGGATTGGAGATTGGCGATCTCCGCACCACGTGCTTCGCGGGCCCAGAGGGTCGTCCCGGCGCCGGTGAGCTTGAGGAACAGCACTCCGCGAGAGCCGGCGGCGCCGTAGCTCTGTCCGTTGAACGTCATCGGGCCGCCCAGGGAGCCGGCGGTCAGCACGTTCCCGGCCGCATCGAAGCTGACGTTGGTGAAGGCGGAGCCTTCGATGTCGCTCCGCTTGGTCCAGAGCTCCTTGTAGCTGGAGTCCAGCTTCTTGAGCTCGGCATAGGTCTCGTTTCCGCCGCCCGGAGGTTGGACGGTGGAAGTGATGATGTTGCCCGCGCCATCCACGTCGAAGGAGTAGACGAAGGCCCCCAGCTTCTTCTGCGACACGAACTCGCCGGAGGGCGTATAGCGCACCACAAAGCCCTCCAGCAGGGCGTCACCGCCGCCCAGCGTGACCGCGCCGCCGTTGGAGACCGCGTTTCCCATGAGATACAGCGCGCCAGGGGTCCATTTGAGCGCGACGTTGCTCATCTCCGGTCCGGGAAACTCTTTGGTCCAGCGCAAGGTGCCGTCCGGAGCAAATTTGGAGATCGAGAACGCGTCCTTCTGCTCCCCTCCCGACGGAGGCGGCGCGGTGCCTTCCACCGAACGCCGGATGGAGGTCCAGGCGAGGTAGACGTTGCCGTCGGTGTCGGCGGCCACCGCCGAGCCGCTGTCGTTCTGCACGCCACCCAGCGTCCTGGCCCAGGGGGTGA
The DNA here is from genome assembly GCA_041746295.1 of Myxococcaceae bacterium. GTDB lineage: Bacteria > Myxococcota > Myxococcia > Myxococcales > Myxococcaceae > JBGTHI01. The sequence continues at coordinate 20 of JBGTHI010000406.1, read as the reverse complement.
CCGCCGTCGCGCCGCTCGCG
>JBGTHI010000405.1:0-3115 GCA_041746295.1 Myxococcaceae bacterium | reverse complement strand
TTCGCATGAGCTTGCCCCGGATCGCGTCGATACTCGTGCCTCCGTCTGTCTTGTCGCGATCGTCGCTCCAGCGTCGCAGGCTGCCCCGCCGACGATCTTCATCAATGGCGACAGCGCCACCAACTACAAGTTCACGCCGCGGACGCTCGAGATCAAGCGCCGTCAAAAGGTCAGCTGGCAGTGGGACAGCAACAGCGGCCACAACGTCACCTTCCACAAGCTCGGCAAGGCGTCGATCACCGGCGCGAGCGAGTCTTTCGCGCTGAAGTTCAAGAAGCGCGGAACCTTCAGATACCTCTGCACCGTCCACGGCTTCCGCGGCAAGATCGCCGTCAGGTAAACGGCGACCCAGGAGCCCGCGCTACCCTTCCGCCCGCGCCGTAGGCGTCACCTGGAGGGGTGGCAGAGCGGTTGAATGCGGCAGTCTCGAAAACTGTTATACGTCGATTAGGCGTATCGAGGGTTCGAATCCCTCCCCCTCCGTAGGAAAGCCAAAAAGTGACCAGGAGCAGGCTGTTAGCCCCGCTTCGGGGACGATGCACGACACGCGTTTCTTCCGCTCGAGGGCGCCCAGATTGGCAGGAAACGGCTGCTGACTGGCGCGCAGCGGGCGCGCACTTCATCGTCTTCGACTACCGAGCACGAACCCGAGAGCTGCGTTGTTACTCGCTTAGGTGCCCGACAACGGACTCTGCCAGCGCGACTCTGCTCTCGAACCGATACTCGGTCCAGCGAGAGTCTCGAGAGTTGACGCCGTCGTTGAAGTGGAGACTCTTGGCTGACTTTCTGGCTTTGGTGTCGAAGTCGGGGGATGGCACCAGCCAAGATTTCTCGAAGTCAAGTGCAGATAGGTCGATCAACACGAATACGATCCATGTGTCTGCTCGCGGTTCGAAAGTGGCGCGCCTGACAACCGACACAGCTCGCCCGCGGCTGACCACGTTGTTGTTGTCTGAGCCGATCGACTTGACCTGGAGTCGCATCCTTGGCATGACTGACCCAGGTCCTTCGAGCATCAGGTCGATCCCGTCTCCATCCCAGAGGGTCTGAGCGACGTTGATGTGGCCTCCTCCTGCCAAAGCCACCGTGGCAGCGATGAGCTGCTCGACGGCAGCCCCCCTCCAGGACGAATGGTGATCGCTGATCTCTGGCACCTATCTCGTTCCGGTCTGCGTTGGTCTGTCCAGAAGGGTGCCCAGCCGATCCATAACCAGATCGGCGGCTTTGGCGGTGTCGTAGCCCTCGGGAGGAGTGATGACCAAATCACCGAGGTCGGCGTTGAACTCGGGGTCAGCCAGCTTTCCCTCCAGGTTGACGGCCAGCTCTTTGCCCGTGAACGCGTTCTCCTTGATGTAGTGGCGGTGCGCCTCGATCACTCGAGCGTCGTCGACCGAGTCTTGGCTCAGCACCAGCCAAAGGTCGAACAGGTCGCGGCCCTTGCTGCGCTGGTAGAGCGCCCGCAGCTTGGTCCCGACGAGTTCGTCCAGGTCGAAGGTCAGGATCTCGGCCTCCTCTGACCACCAGGGGCTGGAAACGCCGTAGAGAATCCGCACGCGATCGAAGCACGGTTCGATCTCGCGGATGTTGGTCTCGATTTTTATGCGAATGCGACGGCTCCTGTCCGTCGCCTCAGTGTCAAAAATCATGTGAACCATCTGGTCGGTGAACTCGCGTCTCGTCTCCTCGAGCCCGACGCTCGTGACGAGATCTCGGAGGGCATCGAGGTACTTGCCGATCCCACCGTCGGTGGTGCGGACGTAGTCGAGATCCTCCGAGTAGCGGAGCGGCTCGGGGAGATACAGCTTGTGAAGGCAAGTGCCGCCGCGCATTGCAAGCTCCGATCCGAGCAGGTCGTTATCCGCGATCTCGACCATCAGGCGAGAGAGGATCAGGTCCTGCTCGATGGCTGCGTCACTAGGCCAGGGCGCTTCGGCGGCCCAGGCATTTACGTAAGCCGCCGGAATCACGCTTCGACTTCGACGGCAGCGTTCACTCGGACGTTCCAGCTGTGGTCCACCTTGCCACCTGTCGCCCCCGGCATCAGGGGGCTGGCGGTTCCGCGCCCCAGTTCGGCAACGACACGCAGCCAGTGGAGATCAACATCAGGGCGAAAGCGCTCCAATAGCCAGCCCAGCCGGCGGACCGTGGAAAGGCCGTGAATCGGAGCGAGTCGCGCCAGGACGTCGCCATCGAGCTCACCGATTTCGGTGAGAACCGTCGCGACGTTCCCAAGGCCGCCACCGAGTTTTGGCTTCCAGGCCAAGTCAATGGCGGTCGTTTCGCGGGTAGCGATGGTCATGTGCCCGGTATGGACGGTGCGGATCTCAGTGGGCATCTCCGTGAAGTGTTTGCTGGTCGTGAAGCGCAGGCGGACGCGCTTCACGTCACGATCGGCCGTTGGCTTGGTCGTGACTACGCGGAAGGTTTGAGGGGCCTGATGTGCCGCTCCGTACATTGCGGCCGAGTTGAGAAAGCCGACGTAGTAGGGCCTGCGCAGGTGGCGCATCATCGCTGCGATGAACCATTCGACTGGGGGAGTACCACGCCCCCGATGCTCAGGCGGGACAACTACGTAGAAGCCTCTTGCGGGGCTGATCATCTTCCCTTCGCGGATCAGTCGGGAAAGCGATGCTCGAAGGCCCGCTGGAGACTGACCAGTCATCTCCTCGAGCTCCGAAGTTTCTGCCCAGAACCGACCCTGTTCGATCAGGCGGTCAGCGAGCTGAGAAGGTGGGGTTCGCAGAGCAGTCATATCGTTATAGCGTATGCAGGAAGTGCTTTAGCCAACTTTGTACCCAATAGAGCTGCAAGCAATTGCCTAAAGTAGCTGAGATAGCTGCTTTCTACAAATCATTACTCTTCGAAACGTCCGAATCTAACGCTTTCTCGGGTTTTTCTGAGAAAGCCCGAGAAAGCCTCAGAAAGACGCAATTCGCTGCTCTCGTGTCTCCGTCAGAAGTTGGAATCCCGCAGCCTCCGATCAGGTGGCTGGTGCGGTGGCTCCTATTCTTCGACCATGGGAAACCCGTCGCTCGCCGCGGCAGCCAACGTCTACGGCCTGGCCCTCGGGGAGGATCAGCGCGGCGTCCGCAGAGAGACTCCCGCCGCTGCTGGC
>JBGTHI010000404.1:0-1686 GCA_041746295.1 Myxococcaceae bacterium | reverse complement strand
GGCCACCTCCAGATGAGAGCCGGCCACGCTCTGATCGACAGGGATCTGAAGGCGATCCGGTGGCTTTCCGACGGAGGAGGGGTGCATCGCACGATATCGACGGGGATGAGCGACCGTCCGTTCCGCGGCCCGAAAGGGTTGGCGCTGTACCTCGAACGCGGGGGACATTCGTCGGGTCTGATTCTCAGCGGCGGTCTCTATGTGTCCGACCCGGGCGACAGCAGCATCGACAAGCCCACTGGGGCTATCTACGTTGTGGAAACCAAGTTCTTCCAAAAAACGGAACTCATTGCCGAGGGCCTCGCGTATCCCCACGGGATGGTGTTATCGATTGATTCCAAGACGTTGTACGTCGCAGAACGGGACCGAAACCGCATCCTGGCCTTCCCGGTGATGGACCGCAAACCGGGCTCGCTGGGCAAGCCCGAGGTGTTCGCCGAACTGCCCAAGAAAGACCCGGCGAAAGGGCAAATCGACAACCAGCCTTGCGGGCTGTGTCTGGACGCGGCCGGAAATCTGTACGTGGCCCACGCCGGGATGGGGCGGATCCAGGTGTTGAACCCGAAGGGGGAGTTGGTCCGCAGTTACGACGCCGGGATGCCGTGGCCGACCAGCGTGGCGTTCCGCGGATTCCCGGTCCCGCACGACTTCTTGTTCGTCGCCGGGGCGACGGGCGAGCGGCGGGACGGGGGGGCGGTATTCCGCCTCGACTTGGGGGTGGAGGGGTTGGACATGTGCGAGGACACCTTTTGACTCCCGGCGACGACGGGAGGCGTTCCCGACGCCCGGCATCAACGCGCGGGTACGCGTCAATCAAGCACACTTGTTTCTTGAGGAGACGCTCATGAGGTTGGATGTGATCGGCGCCGGCCTGCTCTGCACCTGGCCGGGACCGGCCGGCTGCGCCTGGGCCCGGGGCGAGCAACCCGTCTTCAAATCCCCCGAGGAAGTCTTCCAGGCGGCTCAGCAGGCCACCGCCAAGAGCGACTGGAAGACCTTCATCAGCTTCCTGGCTCCAGAAAGTCAGAACCATTTCGCCGGCATGATGCTGGTACTGGGCGCCGTCTCCAAGGATGTTGTCGAAGCTCCTCCGGAGCTCGCGCCAACAGCGGAGTTGAAACGGGTGAAGGACCAGATCGACAAGATCTTCCTCACGCATGGCCTGTCCGACGAGACGCTCAAGAAGATGGCTGCGGATAACGAATTCCCCTCGCTCAAAAAAGCACCCGGGCCGGAGGGACTCAGCAAGTTGGCCTCCAGGGTGAAAGATCCCGCCGGTTTCGCGGGCGAGATGATGGTGATTCTCGCCCCCGTGTTGGGCAAGCATTCGCTGCACAAGGAAGCCGATTTTCTCGCCGACGTGAGCCTGAAGGGTGTCGTGATTGAAGGAGGAAAAGCACGGGGCCAGATGGTCAAGAGTGTGAATGGTAAAGAGCAGTTCTCCCTACCCATTATGTTTCGCCGGATCAGCGGCAGCTGGCACATGATCATTGGCACAGGAGAGACGGTAGAGAGGAAGCCGTAGCCGAGCTCGAGCATAGAGGCGAGGCGGGAGACCCAGATTGGGCGACCTGGCCGCAGGGCGGGGATCGGCTTGAGCTGGCCGCGCTAAACAAATACGCTCGGCCGGCGATCACATGGATGCTGGCGGGCACCCGCGACCGGGCGAACGCGAGCATCTTCGAG
>JBGTHI010000403.1:0-2464 GCA_041746295.1 Myxococcaceae bacterium | reverse complement strand
TGCTTTGCACCTGGGTGCCTGGTTCGAAACCCGACTTAGTGGGCCTTCGCCGGCTTGGTGGTGGTAGAGGTGGTGGTCTCCGTGCTGGTGGTGCCCTCACCCGACGGGGTGGTCTCCGTGCTGCTCTTGGTCTTCTTCTCGGTTTTCTTAGCCACCGACTTCTCGGCCTTGGTGCCCGCGTCCGCTGCTGCATCGGTCGCCATCCCGGCGTGGGGATCATTGGCGAAAGCAGATAGGGACATCGCGCAGGCCAGAACCGCAACGAGCTTCTTCATGGTCTTCACTCCGGGGTCGGGACGAACGGCGCGAGATGCAACCGTCGGCGACGAGCTTAAGCATCGGCTGTGCCATGGGAACTTCCCTGGAGCCACCCGCCGGGCCTGGGGCGCCAATCCTCAAGTTTCAAATGGAGTGAGGAGGGAATCCTCAGCGAGGCCCTTGATACGGCCCCACAGCCCCCGTCGCTCCGAACGCCGAGGGGTCGGTGGATGTGGCCCGATTGATGCTGCGGCGTCTACCTTCACGCTGCAAGTGCGCGGGTGGGTGAGGAGGTGAAGACGCTCCTGATCGCCGACGACGACCCTCATTTTAGGGGCTTCCTCAGGAGAGCTCTGGAGGGGGGCGGCTATCGGGTGGTGGAGGCGGTTGACGGCGGGGACGCGCTTTTGAAGCTCCGCCAATTTCGTCCGTCGCTGGCGCTGATGGACTACGACTTCGGCGGACCGCCCGATGGGGCGCAGGTGGTGGCTTGCCTGCGGCAAAACCTGACCTTTCACACCCTTCCAATCGTTTTCGCGACTGGGAGCGACGTGGGCCATGTGACGTCGGTGCAAGGGGTCCTCTACAAACCTGTGGACCCGGCTGAGCTGCTCGATATGGTCGCGCGAGTCTTGGGCAAGGGCAACTGAGGGCTCTTCGGTGAAATCCCAAACCTTCATCCGCGGCTTCCGGGCGGGTTTCTTCTTCGTGGTTGCGCTGCTGGTGGCGGTCACCACGTTCCTCCTCTGGAGCGAGCTCTCCACCAACGGCAAGGTCGATGCGCTGGTCGAGCAGGCGCTTGCCCGCGGAGTCTTGATGGGGCGCATCCGGGTGGGGGCGCTCAACCTTGAATCGGCGGTCGATGCTCACATCCAAGCGGCCGACGATGACGAGCGCGACACCGCCGACGCGGAGATGGAGCGCATCCTCGAGGACATCAAATCGGCCAGCGCCGAGTACATGAAGGACCTTCCGGCGGGCGAGACGGCGATCTGGCACGAGTTCCGAGGCACCTCACAGACGCTGCGGGAGCAGGTCCGCAAGGCGGTCAACTACTCCAACCGGAAAGAGGCCGAGCGGGCACGCCAGCATCTGGTTGGAGAGGTCCGGCCGATCTCCGCCCAGCTCGACCGATTGGCGGATGCGCTTTCGGACATCAACCGCGCCGAGACCACGCAGGTGCTGCGCCAGCTCGAGGATCTGCGCTTCCGCACCACCGCCATGGCCTCGGTGGTCGCCGTCGCCGCGGTGCTGATCGCCCTCTTCGTGGGCAATCGGCTCACCTCTTTGCTCAGCCGGCAGGAGGGCACCATCCAGATGCAGCTTCAGGAGTTGGACCGCCGCAATCAGGAGCTGGACGCCTTTGCCAGCCGGGTGGCGCACGACCTGGTCAGTCCGCTCGCTCCGCTCAAGGGCTATCTGACCTTGTTGCAGCGATCCAACGCCCTCTCCAATCCGGAGGCCCGAGAGATGCTCTCCCTCGCGCAGTCCAGCGCCAGCAGGATGGCGGAGCTGGTGGAAGCGCTGCTGCTCTTTTGCCGCGCCGGAACGCCCAGCGATGCGACCGTGGCCGAGCTGGACACGGCGGTCTCCACGCTGCTCACCGAGGTAGACCAGACCGCCGCCAAGGAGGGAGTGCGCCTCGAGCGGCGGCTGGAGAGCCGCGTGCTGGTCGCCTGCCCCGGCCAGCTGTTGCAGTCGGTGGCGCAGAACCTCCTATCCAACGCCGTAAAGTACAGCGCGGGAAGGCCGGACGCGCACGTCTCGGTCCGGGTCCTAGCCGAGCGCGGTGAGGCGGTGCTCGAGGTGCAGGACAACGGTCTGGGTATGAGCGAGGAGTCACTCAAGTCCCTTTTCCGGCCGTTCTTCCGGGCGGCGGAGGTGCGGGGCCTCCCGGGGCACGGGCTGGGTATGGCGACCACCAAGCGGTTGGTGGAGGCACACGGAGGAACGATCGGCGTCCGATCCCGGGAAGGCTTGGGAACACAGGTGACCGTGCGGTTCCCGCTCGCCCGGCACGCCATCGGGAAGGTCTCTTCGCTCGCCCCCAGACGGGTCGAGGCAGTCTCGGAGAAGCGCTCGGCCTGAGGCCGGGGTGACAGCGACGCTCGCAGTCGGTTAAGAGGCGGCGCGCATCTCTCGAAAGGTCCGACAGGCCGTAGGAGCACCCTCGATGGCCCCGCCCAAGCTGATCCGGATTCCCGCC
>JBGTHI010000402.1:0-3587 GCA_041746295.1 Myxococcaceae bacterium | reverse complement strand
TTCTCCATCATCCTCTACGCCATTTGGGACAAGAACCGGGTGCGCGGCGATAGGCCGGCGGCGAGCCCGCCCCGAGGCCCGTTGCCGGGCGACCCTCAGGGCTGACGCGATGCGCGTTCCGAAGTTGAGAATGGAGCGGGTGTGGGGCTTCTGGCCGGGGATGCTCGACGCAGGGCCGCTCGATTTACGGCTGGCGGGGCGCGTGCTTCTCCATGCTGCGGTGGTTGGCGCGGGAGCTGGGCTCCTGGGCGCGGGGTTCTTCGCCAGTCTGGAGTGGCTGCAACGGCTCCTGTTGGAAGAGTTGGCAGGCTACGTCCCATTGCGGGCTTTTGGGGAGCAGTTCGCCGCCGGCCCCGAGGTTCCGCACGTATTCAGGCCGTGGCTCCTGCTCCTTCTCCCCCTTCTCGGAGGATTGGTTTGCGGTTGGCTAAGCCGCTATGCGCCCGAGGTACGCGGAGGCGGAGGCGATGCGATGATCGACGCGTTCCATCGCCACGGCGGCCTTCTCCGCCGGCGCGTCCTCTGGATAAAGCCCTTAGCGTCCCTCGCCACGCTGTCGACCGGCGGTGCGGGTGGTCGGGAAGGGCCGACCATGCAAATGGGCGCGGCCTTGGGCTCCTGGGTTTCCCGCGCCCTCGGGGTCGGACCCCGAGAGCGAAGAATTCTCTTGGTCGCGGGCGTTGCCGCTGGCATGTCGGCGGTCTTCCGGACCCCACTGGGAGCGGCGCTGCTGAGCGTTGAGGTCCTCTACCGGGACAGCTTCGAGTCGGACGCGCTGGTCCCCTCGATTTTGGCCGGCGTGGTCGCCTACTCGGTGGTCATCTCACTCTTTGGCGAGACCACCCTCTTCGCCCACGCCGCGCGCTTTCCCTTTGTCCCCGCCCACCTGCCACTCTACGCGCTCCTGGCGCTGGCGACCTCCATCGCAGGCATCCTGTTCCTCTCTTTGCTTCGACGCAGCCAGGGCTTCTTCGCGTGGCTCCCAGGGCCCGCTTGGCTCAAGCCGGCTTGGGGCGGGTTGCTATTGGGCCTCTTCGCGGTCCCGGTGCTGCTGGGCATCGCCCGGGTGCTGGGTCACGGCGTCCAGGGGATGGGCGTCCTCGGGGGTGGCTATGGGGCCGTGCAGACGGCAATTAGCGGCGCGTCCTGGCTGCCCGGAGGATGGACAGGCGTTGGCCTCCTGCTTGCGCTCTTTGCCGCGAAGGCAATTGGAGCCTCTCTGACGTTGGGGTCGGGAGGGAGCGCGGGCGACTTCGCGCCGTCGTTGGCCCTCGGAGGACTGCTGGGAGGCGCCTTTGGCCGAGTCGCGGCGCTGCTCACCGGAGACGCGCGGATCGATGCTGGGGCGTTCGCGCTGGTCGGAATGGGCACATTCTATGGCGGAATCGCGCACGTTCCCTTGAGCGCACTGGTCCTGGTCTGTGAGCTGGCCCGCAGCTACGACTTGCTTGTGCCGCTGATGCTCGCACAGGGAATCGCCTTCGTGCTGTTGGGACGGCGAACGCTGTATCACGCCCAGGTTTTGAGTCAGCGCAAGTCACCCGCCCACCGCGACGGGGTGCTCGCCGAGTTGCTCAGCTCGACCCGCGTCAGCGAGGTGATGCGGCAGCCCGTAAACCTGGTTTATCTACAACTCCAGACCTCGGCCAAAGAGATGCTGCGCCATGTCCAGGAAGCTCCCGCCCAGGAGCTGTTCTTGGTGCTCGGGGAAAGCGGCAAGTTGGAGGGCGTCATTACCGCAGCCTCGGTTTGGACGCTCGCGCTGGAACGAGAGGGTGCGGACATAGTGCTTGCGGCTGACTTGATGCTTCGAGTCGACCGCATTCGACCAGACTGTGACTTGCGAACCGCAACACAGGTCCTGGTCGAGCATGGCCTGCGGGAAATTCCCGTCGTGGACGGCGAGGGTGCCATCGTTGGGCTGATCGGCGAGAAGGACCTGGCACGAATCCACTTGCAAGCCGCCGACCGCGCCGAGACGCCTTAATGCTTCGCCTCGACTCAAACGTCCATGCGACCTCAGCCTGGGACGACTTCCCGGCGTCCTTGTCTGGACGAGTATCGGGGCGAAGGTTTGCTCCGCATCCAGCGCTTCAACCCTCCGCCAGACCGGGAGTCGCTATTCTCCGCGTTTCCGTACGAGCGAGGGAGGCGGGTGAGCGGGCGGCTTTGGCCGGAGTCCCCCGCTTGTTCTTCGCGGGCCTGCCGTGTTTCGGGTCGGCGCTGAGCTCGGCGCCGTCTGCTTCACTGTTGGTGGACCCTCCTCGACGGGAGGGAGATTCTTGCGGCGTTCGGCCTCCTCTTTCGGCAAGCAGCATCGCTTGTACTTCTCTCCAGAACCACAGGGACAAACCTCGTTCCGTCCTGTCTTCACGCGAGACGCCTCCTTCACTCCTGGGTTCGATTGACTCTCCTGGCCCGCCCTCAGCGCTGGTCACGCTCCTGTCTGCAGGCCATGCACTGCGAGGACTCGGGTGCGACACTCAGTCGCCGCAGCTCGATATCCTCCTCGCACCTGATGCATGTGCCGTACGTTCCTGCCCTTATCCTCGCGAGTGCAGCCTTGATTAGCTGCAGCCGGCTCTCGTCGCTCGCTCGTTGCGCCCGCGCCACCTGCTGGGCTTGAAGAGCGTCCACCCGCGACAAGCGCCCAATGGGTTGAGCGAGGTCCACCGGCTGCGAACTGCTCCTCGATGTTCGCAGCCTCTCCAACAGGTCAGCCGACAGTCGCTCCAGCTGCTCATGGAATTCTCGCAACTCTCTGCTGGAAAAACGGCTCATTGACACCCCTCCCCCTCGACCGAGGGGCTTCTCCCGACCGCAGCTAATGCGCTCCGATCGCGATGGCACCTGGCCTGTCATGCTTGGCCAGACGCTCCAGCATGACCGCACTCCGGTCATTGAGCCCGACGATGCCGACCTCGACGTTCCGCGCTCGGAACTTCAGAACGACTCGGTCGACGGCCGCGACTGCAGAGGCGTCCCAGATATGAGCTTGGGTCATGTCAATCTCGACCCGCTCCAGGTGCTCGCTGAAGTCGAACGCTGAGGCGAGAGTGTCGCTAGACACGAAGAACAACTCACCCGCCACCGAGTAACGACGAGAACGCCCATCCGAGCTGCGCACGCTCTGAACCGAAACGAGCTTCGCCGCCGTTCGAGCGAAGAAGATCGTGCTCAGAAGGACACCCACCAGCACACCCTTTGCGAGGTCATGGGTCAGCACCACGGTCAGAGTCGTCGCCAGCATCACGATCGACTCACTCTTCGGAAGCACCTTCATCTCACGCAGCGAGCGCCAGTCAAAGGTGCCAATCGAGACCATGATCATCACCGCCACCAGCGCACCCATCGGAATCCGGGCGACCCAGTCGCCGAAGACCAGGAGAAGGACCATCAGGAACACGCCAGACCAGAACGTGGAAAGCCGGCCTCGCCCACCGGAGGTCACGTTGATGACCGACTGACCTATCATCGCGCAACCCGCCATCCCGCCGAAGAGCCCGGAGACGATGTTCGCAATCCCCTGCCCCGTGGCCTCCTCGTGCTTGCAGCTGGTGGTGTCGGTCGCGTCATCCACGACCTTT
>JBGTHI010000401.1:0-8920 GCA_041746295.1 Myxococcaceae bacterium | reverse complement strand
TCGCGAAGAGGTGCGCCAGATGGCTCGATCGAACGGCAGTCTTCATGGAAGGAGCAGACCTCTAAAGTTAACGAACGTTGTACGTCTTCTTCACGGGCGTGCCGTTGCGTTCGAGCTCGATATCAATTCGGCTTGAGTCCTTCAGCTTCGAATAGACCTCCAACGCTTTCTCGGGGCTGTTCATCTCGAAGCCGTTGATGCGCCGGATCACGTCGCCGTTTTGAACGCCGATGCGTGAGTAGATCGAGTCGGGACGGATCGAGAAGACCTTGAAGCCCTGAGCCTGCCCGTCCTTGAAGGCGGGAACGATCCGCGCTTGCATCGCGACCTTGTTCAAGTCGGACAGGGTGTTGTCGATTTCCGAGCGCTGGACCTCGTACTCGTTTTCACCGATCGCCTTGATGCCGTTGCCATTGGATACCGGCGTGGCGACAGGGATGTTGGTGGCCACCGCGGCTGGCGCGACATCTCCGTCCCCCGCGATGTACTCGCGCTTGCCGCCATTGCGGATGATCACCCGGGAGCGGTCGATCTCCAGAATCTCGGCCCCCTGGATCTCGTCGCCCACCATATAGGTCTGGGTCTTCGCGGTGCCCAGATCCTGAATCGAAGCGATTGACCACTCGGGCAGTCCGGCGAGCAGCGTGCCGAGCAGCTTGACCCGCAGCGAGCTCTTCACCGGTGCGGCGTTCTCATCCACCACCTCGGTGGAGCTGTCCACTGGCGGAGGGGGGAGCGGTAGACCGGCGAGCTTGGCCAGCTTCTCCAAGTTCAACGCCGCGATCGGTTCCTCCCTGATGGCGATCGAGATCGCGGCGGGACGAACCGAGGGCGCCGGAAGGAGCGCGGACTCCACGAAGGCGTTGATCGTCCGCGCGACGAAGAATGCGGCGCAGGCGATGAACGCGAGGTGAACGGTCCAGAAGTGTTTTTTGAACAGCAGTTCCATGCGGGTTCGGGAGTGGGGAGCAAGGGAGGTGCCAGCGGAGGCTCCTCCGGCGGCGGTTTGACCTCTGCTAAGTCGCGGAGATTGCTGAAGGTTCATCCGCGCGTAAGGCGGTTTTGAGCGTTCGCAGGAGGCCTGCGGACAAAATGTCAAGAGGGTTGGAGAACGGGGTGACGCCCTGTCAGAGATCGTTGCGGCTCGGTCTTGGAGTTTGATCTGATGTTCAAAGCTGGGAGGATGCGCTCCGTAGGCGACAGTCTGGCTGCGAGCTCAAGCCGGACCGCTCTCGCGCTCCAGCTTCCGGTAGATGGTCCGCGCTGCGATGCCGAGCAACCGCGCCGCGAGCGACTTGTCCCCTTTGGTGTGGCGCAAGGTCTCGTGGATCACCCTCCGCTCGATCTCCTCCATCGGCGTGCCGATAGGGATCACCAGCTGACCGGCGTAACCGACCGGCCCCTTGCGTACCGATTCGGGCAGATCGCCCACGTCGATCACCTCGCCTCGCGAAAGCACCACCGCCCGCTCCAGAGCGTGCTCCAGCTCACGCACGTTGCCGGGCCAGGCGTAGCCCTCGAGCAGCGCCACCGCTTCAGGGGAGATCCCGCGGACCGACTTTCCGTTCTTCGCGGCAAAGCGCCGCAGGAAGTGATCGGCGAGGAGTGGAATGTCCTCGCGCCGAGACGCCAAGGGCGGGATCTGAACCTCTACCACGTTCAACCGGTAGAAGAGGTCCTCGCGGAAGCGGCCTTCCGTCACCTCCTTGCCCAGATCCTTGTTGGTCGCCGCGACCACGCGAACATCCACCTTGATCGGATGGGTGCCGCCCAGCCGCTCGATCTCGCTTTCTTGAAGCACCCGCAGCAGCTTGACTTGGGCGCCGGCGGACATCTCGCCCACTTCGTCCAAGAACAGCGTCCCGCCGTTGGCCCGCTCGAACCGGCCCTCCCTCCGAGCCACTGCGCCGGTGAAGGCGCCTTTCTCCACACCGAACAGCTCCGCCTCGAGGATCGTCTCCGGAAGCGCCGCGCAGTTGACCGCGACGAAGGGACCCTTGGCGCGCGGGGAGAGCTCGTGCACCGCCCGCGCCGCGAGCTCCTTGCCGGTGCCCGACTCTCCCAGCAACAGCAGCGTGGCGGAGGAGGGGGCCGCCTGGCGAAGCGTATCCATCAGCGCCCGGAAGGCCGGCGCCTGGCCCACCATCGTTCTTCCGCCGGGAGCGCCGAGGTCGGCCAACCTCTCCTTGAGTTGCCGGTTCTCCTCGACCAGCGAGTGGCGCTCCAACGCCTTGGTCACCGACTTCACCAAGGCATGCCGCTTGAGCGGCTTGGTGATGAAGTCGTAGGCGCCGTCCTTCATGGCCGAGACGGCGGTCTCCACGGTGCCATAGGCGGTCATGACCACCACCTCCACGTCCGGCCGCAGCAGCCGCGCCGCCTTGAGCAGCTCCTGTCCGTCCACCCCGGGCATCATGAGATCCGTCACCATGACCGCGAGCTCGGGCTTCCGCAGCAACGACAGCGCCTCCTGCCCGTGGGTGGCAGTTTCGGTATCCAATCCCTCGTGCTGGAAAATGCGGGCGACCGATTCCAGATTCGCACGGTCGTCATCGACGATCAGGATCGAAGCCATGCTCTAAAGCTCCCCTCGGGCTCTCAAGCTCTCAGGCTCCGGCGATGGTGAGCGCACTGAAGCGCAGTGTCGGTGCTGCGGTCGAACCGCGAAACTCCAGATCGTTCCCCACCGCGTCGATCCCCCGCAACATCTCCAGTGTGTTGCCGGCGACCGTTACCTCCTGCACCGGATGGGTCAGCTCGCCGTTCTCGATCCAGATCCCATTGGCGCCGCGCGAATACTCTCCGTTGACCGGGTTCATTCCCCGGCCGAGCATCGCGGTGACGTAGAAGCCGCGCTTGACGCCGGCGATGATCGACTCCGGAGATCGATCGCCCGCCTTGAGATACAGGTTGTGGCTGCCGATCGCCGGCAGCGAATCGTAACCGCGGGTTGCGTTGCCCGTTGTGCAGGCCTTGGCCTTTCGCGCGGTGAAGGCGTCGTAAAGGAATTGGCCCAGCACCCCACCCTCGATGATCGCGGTGGTGCGCGTGGGGACCCCCTCGCCATCGAATGGCGCCGAGGAGATTCCTCCTGCCAGGAGCCCATCGTCCACTAGGGTAATCGAGGCCGGGGCGACCCTCTTTCCCTTGAGCGGACCCAGGAACGAAGACTGCTTGAACACCGAGTCGCCGCTGGCCGCCCCGGCGATTCCCCGAATGAACCCAGCCGCCATTTGCGGGTCGAAGATCACCGGTAGCTGCGCGCTCTTCACCTTTTTTGCGCCCAGCATCCGGACTGCCCGGCGGGCGGCTTCGCGACCTATCGTCTCAGGTGAGTCGAGCGCATTCAGGTGGCGCTTTACGTCGGACCAGTAGGCGGTCTGTAGCTGCCCGGACTCCGACGCGACCGGCGAGCCGTGCAGATAGACATAGGTGCCGGAGTAGCCGTCGAGCAGTCCTTCGCTGGAGGCGATCACCACCTCGACCACGTGGTCTCCCGCTCCGACGCTCTCAAACGTGGTGACCCGGGGATCGAAGTCCCGGCCGGCGCATTCGAGCTCCATCGCTGCCTTCACCTTCCATTCCGGCGGCAAGGAAGCGACCGCCGGATCGAACAGCGCTTCCAGGTTTGTCCGGTTTACCAGATCTCGCGCCAGAGGCACGCCATTGAGCGGATCTGGGGCCGCGGCCTGGGCCAGGGCAATCGCGCGATCGACGAAGGCGTTTAGGCTGGCCGGATCGAAGTCGGAGGTGAAGGCGAAACCGAGACGGTTCTTGATGAAGACGCGTAGGCCAACGCCCTTGGACGTCGCCTCGGTCAGATCCTCGATCTCGCCGTCGCGCACCCGGCAGGAGCTTTCGCGGCCCACGGAAATGAACGCTTCGGCCGACTTGGCGCCCTGCGAGACCGCCCGCTGCACGAGCTTCTTGGCCAGCTTCTCGTAGCTCGAAGAACGATGGACCGGGCTCACAGGCTCCCCTTGCTCAAGCGGGTCCCGCCTACGGTCATATTGTCGATCCGGAGAGTGGGTAGACCGACCCCTACGGGGATGCTTTGACCGTCCTTGCCACAAGTCCCCATTCCGGGGTCCGGCATCGGATCGCAGCCCACCCGGGTCACCTGCTTCAAGGCTTCGGGCCCCACGCCGATCAGGGTGGCGTTCTTTACTGGCCGGCCCAGCTTTCCGTTCTCGATCTCGTATGCCTCCTGCACCTCGAAGACGAAGTTGCCGTTGGTGATGTCCACCTGGCCTCCCCCGAAGTGTGCGCAGTAGAGGCCGCGCTTCACGCTCCTCAGAATCTCCTCGGGCGTGTCGTTGCCTGGAGCAAGGTAGGTGTTGGTCATCCGGGGAAGGGGAAGGTGCTTGAACGACTCGCGGCGCCCGCTTCCGGTGCTGCGGCGACCCATCAGCTTGGCGTTGAGGTCGTCGTACATATAGCCGCGCAACATGCCCTTCTCAATCAGCACCTTGCGCTCGCCGAGATTGCCCTCATCGTCGACATTGACCGATCCCCGGGAGTTGGCCACCGTTCCGTCGTCGATCACCGTCACCCGCTCAGACGCCACCTTCTGGTTCTCCAGACCGGCGAAGGCGGAGGTCTTCTTGCGGATGAAGTCGGCCTCCAGGCCGTGCCCTACCGCCTCATGTAGCAGGATCCCGCTCCAGCCCGGGGCCAGAACGACGGTCTGCTGCCCAGCCCGTGCCTCGACCGCTCCCAGTGTCGCCACCGCCTGTCGCGCGGCCTCCTGTGCGACCGACTCCGGCGTGAAGGTCTGGAAGTGGGAGAAGCTCACCCTGCCTCCTCCGCCAAAGAAGCCGGTGCGCCGCTCACCGCCCTTGCCTTCGGCCACCACCTGAACACCCAAGCGGCAGAGGTCCTGAACATCCTCGACGAAGTGGCCCCGGGTATTGGCCACCCAGATCCATTTGGTCTGATCGACGTAGTTGGCCATCACCTGGCGGACGCGCCGGTCAAAGGCGTGAGCGGAGAGGTTTGCGCGGGTGACCAGGTCGGCCTTCCGGGCCAACTCCACCTCGGCCAAGGGAACCTGCACCCGATAATAGGACGGCGTGGCCACCCGGCCGACCTCATATGAATGCTCGGAGCCCTTCCCTTGCGCGATCAGGGCGGCGGTCCTTGCGGCGCGGTCGAGCGCCTCGTCCCCCAGGTCGTCGGAGTAGGCGTAACCCACCTTGGCGCCGGAGATGACGCGGATCCCAACGCCCTGTACCAGCCCGGTCTGAGCGCTGCGGATCTTCTGTTCCTCCAGCGAAACCGCGGTTTGGACCGAGCGCTGGGCATAGACCTCTGCGAAATCGGCGCCCCGGCCCATCGCCGTGGAGAGGAGCTTCTCCATCCGGGGGAGGGGAAGGATGGGTGTAGCTCGGGACCCAGGCTGCTTGCTCATGGAGGACTGGATAGAGCGGATCCGGGTACCTCGCGACCTAAAATGATGGCGGGACGCCAACTTCCCAAGCTGTAGGTTGCCCCGCTACAATCACCGACAAGAGATCCTCCTCTTGGCCCCCAACGACCCCAAACGCAAGCCGGCCCATCCGCCCCCGGCTGCCCAAGAAGACTTCGACGAGGCCTCCGAGCAGAAGCTCTCGCCCGAAGAGTCTTTTCACGACGAGAACGACGACGAGGGAGATGAGCCGCTGGATTCGGGTGACCCGGTCGATCCCGGCCACGAACTGGCTGATGAGCCGGCGGAAGAGCGCACTGGCCGCTCGCAACCGCGCGATCCCGATGCCGATATCTACGGTGAGGAGGACTACCCGCCCGACGAGGAGGCTTATCCGGAAGAGGAGGGTGAAGGCGAACGGCCGCCGCCACCTTCGCCCAAGCCCGGACAGAAAGAGGATACCAAGGTTGGCTCCCGCGCTCTGGCTCTGAGGGATCGACCGCGCGACGACGACGAGGAATCCGACGAGTCGACCAAGGCCGGCAGCCGCACCCGTCTCGAGGTGATCGAGGGGCCGGACACCGGCCGGATCAGGAAGCTGCGCCGGGTTCGCCTGGTGGTCGGCCGCTCCGGGGAGTGCGATTTCGTCCTCAATGACACCTCTATCTCGCGCCGGCACGTGGAGCTGGTCCAGGGCGAGAAGGGGGTCCTGCTTCGCGATCTGGGCAGCGGCAACGGCACCCGGATCAACGGCGAGCAGGTCACCGAGCAGATCCTGCAGCACGAGGACGAGATCGCGCTGGGCCGTACCAAGATGCGGTTCTACGATGACGAGACCGCACTCAAGCGCCTGAAGGAAGAGGTGGAGCTGGCTCGGAGCGCGCGGGCCACCGAGGAACCGCTGGAGGCGCCGGAGTCCGGAGACGAGCATCCCTTCAATAATGAAGGGGAGGAGCACGGCGTGGTGGAAGCGAGTCTGGTTCCCTCCACCGCTTGGGGTCGAGCACAAAAGCAGGTCGGCTGGTCCGGCCTCTCCTCGATGCAGCGGAAGGCCGTTACGGCAGGGGTAGTGCTGGGCTTGATCATGGTAGCGAGCCTCTTCTTTCTCACGCGGCCCAACCGCCCGCTGCCGCCAGATCCGCGGCAGGTCGCGGCGAGCAAACGGATGGAGGAGGCCCGCGCCGCGTTCGAGGCCGGAAAGTACGAGGAGGCCACCCAAAAGCTCGACGTGGCGGAGCGGTTGGCCCCTGGGAGCGACAAGGGTCACCTCAGAGCTCGGATCGTGCAGGAGACGGCTGCCCTGGAGGCGATCAAGGCGGCCGAGTTGGCGATCGAGGCGGCCGATTTCATCGGTGCGCGAACGATGCTCAAGAAGGTTCCGGACAACTCGGTGCATCGCGACCGGCGGGATCAGTTGACGCGCGAAGCGATCGAGAAGGAGGCCGATTTCATCTACCGCCAGGTTGCCTCCGCCTTCGAAACCCAGAACGTCGAGGCGGCCGAACGCGCATTGCGCATCGTGACACCCGAAGCGCGCGAGGTGTTGGGCAAGCGGCTGACCGACTTCGAGTCCCGACTCGACGAGCTGCGGGCTGAGGCGGAGCGTAGGGCAGAGGAGCTAAGGCAGGAACGCGAAGCGGAGCTGGAGCGCGAGCGGGAGGCAGAGCTCCAGACCGCTTTCGCCTCGGTGGGCCGCCGCTTCAACGCGGCGGAGTACGACCGGGCCGTGCTGGAGATCGATCGGGTGGCGGACCGGTACACCGACAACCCGCGGGTTGCCGAGCGAGCCACCGAGCTGCGGCGGCTGATTCCGGTCTTCGGTGTGGCCTACGAAGACGGCCACCGAAAATTCGAGGCGGAGGCCATGGAGAACGCGGTCCGTCCGCTGCAGAAGGCGCGCGAGCTCTACCGAGAGATCGAGCTTCCCGGAGCGATCGGCACCCGCCTGGATCAAGACCTGACCACCGCATTGGTGGCGGCCGGGGAGGGCGCGCTGTTGAGCAGCGACTGGGCCAACGCGGCGCACGACTTCCGGGAGGCGCTGTCGATTACCGAGAACGAGCCCGGCGCGCGCAGGGGGTTGGAGCGGCTGAACCGCCAGGCAGAGCAGATCTATCTGGAAGGCATGCGCCTGATGCAGAAGGACCCGACCACCGCGCGAGCCAAACTGGCGCTGGCAGCCGACATCGCCTCGCCCGACTCCGCTACCCACCGTAAGGCGCGAGAACAGTTGGGAACCCAGCAGCAGGGCAGCTCTCTGTAGGGGGCGGGCAAGCCCCCCCGCCGATGTGGAGCTCCTGTCCGGCGACCGAATGGGGTATGAGCCCTTGCGTGAGCCCCTCGCCTTCCACTTCCTTCCAAGACCTGGGGCTGGGTGAAGCCCTGCTGGGCGTGCTCGCAGCGCTGGGCTACGAGGAGCCGACGCCGATCCAGCGCGAAGCGGTGCCCCTGCTCTTGAAGGGACGGGACATCCTGGGGCAGGCGGCCACCGGGACCGGGAAGACCGCCGCGTTCGCCTTGCCGCTGCTGGAACGCCTCACCCCCGGCGGCTGCGGCCCCTTTGAGGCCTCGGCCCTGATCCTGGTCCCCACCCGTGAGCTGGCGGTCCAGGTGGCCGAGGCGGTGCACACCTACGGCCGCTCGATGAACGTGAGCGTCCTGCCTGTCTATGGCGGCCAGGATATGGGCCAGCAGCTACGGCGGCTCAAGCGCGGGACCGACGTGGTGGTCGCCACGCCCGGACGGGCGCTCGATCATCTTCGACGCAAGAGCCTGAAGCTGGGCAAGGTCCAGATGGTGGTGTTGGACGAGGCAGACGAGATGCTGGACATGGGGTTCGCCGAAGATCTGGACGCGATCCTCTCCGAGTTGCCCGAAGAGCGTCAGTCGGCGCTCTTCTCCGCAACCCTCCCTCCGCGCATCGCCGCGATCGCCGAGCGGCATCTGCGCAACCCGGCACGGGTCAACATCCGCAAGGAGAAGCCGGTAGCGGGCGCGATGCCCAAGGTACGGCAGTTGGCTTACGTGGTGTGCCGCGCGCAGAAGGGAACCGCCCTGGGACGGGTGCTGGACATAGAAGATCCTCGAAGTGCGATCGTCTTCTGCCGGACCCGCACCGAGGTGGACACACTGACGGAGACGTTGAAGGGAACCGGCCGCCGCGCGGAGGCGCTGCACGGAGGGATGAGCCAGGAGTCCCGCGACCGGGTGCTGAAGAGATTCAAGTCGGGCCAATCGGAGCTCCTGGTGGCGACCGACGTCGCGGCGCGCGGGCTTCATGTGGAGAAGCTCTCCCACGTCGTCAACTTTGACCTGCCCACCTCGCCGGAGGGCTACGTTCACCGCATCGGCCGAACCGGTAGGGCGGGTGAAGAAGGAACTGCAATCTCCCTTGCCGAGCCCCGCGAAAGCCGCTTGCTTCGGAACATCGAGCGATTGACAGGCCAGAAGATCGCGCACGCGACGCTGCCGACGATCGCCGACCTGCGCGCGCGGAAGCTGGGCCTGGTGGCC
>JBGTHI010000400.1:0-3377 GCA_041746295.1 Myxococcaceae bacterium | reverse complement strand
TCGTCGGGCGCAGCGGCCACGTCAGAGGCGGGATCCACCATCGCTCCGCCGCCGCAGCGCAGGGGTCGGAAGGCGCCGTCCGGTGGGAAACTCTGCGCCGCTGCCAGCGGAAATACTTGCGGCACTGGCGCCGCTGCGGCGCTCCCCAGCAGGAGGACGGCCAGGAGGGGAACGGGTAGAAGAGCAATGAGCTGGACGCGATAGGCCATCAAAAGGCTCCTCTAGTGGGTGGTGAACTCGACGCGGCGGTTCTTGGCCCGACCGGCACGTGTGGCGTTGGGAGCAATGGGATGGGAGGCGCCGAAGCCGCGCGCCACCAACCGCTCCGCTTCGATGCCGCGGTCGACCAGTCCCTGTCGAACCTGCACCGCGCGCTGCTCGCTCAAGGACTGATTGAGCGCCGGCGCCCCGGTCTCGTCGGTGTGGCCGTCCACGTGCACGGTCTGAAGCTCGGGGTGGGCCTTGAGCACCTCCGCGACCCGGTCGAGCGTCTCTTCGCTGAAGGGTAGGAGCTTGCTGGACCCAACCTGAAACTGGACCTTTCCCACAATCAGGATCTGCCCTTCCTGCAGCAGCACCGTCGGATGATCCGGGCAGCCGTCACCGTTGCCCTGCGCCCCCTCCGGGGTGTCCGGACATTCGTCATTGTCGTCGAGGATGCCGTCGGCGTCGTTGTCGTCATCGGGACAGCCGTCGCGATCCTCGAAGCCATCCTGGTCTTCCGGCTTGCGAGAACAGCGGTCGAAGGCGTCGGCGACGCCGTCGTGATCCGCATCGCGGAAATCGGTGGTCGGGCTGGGCGAGAAGCGGACGCCGCCCACGAAGCGGAAGTCGGGAGCCCCCAGCCCCGAGCCGAAACCCGGGCCGCCACTCAGGTAGACCGTCCAGTCGGGGTGCGGCTTCAGCGCCGCCCCAACCAACAACTCCAAGGGGAAGCTCCCGAGGCCGGGTCGATTCGGCGAAAGATAGCGTCCACCGGTCAGCTCCAGCAGAGCATCCAGGAGATCCTTTTTGGGAAGCACCGCATAGGAGCCACCCAGCCCAAAGGTCACCTCATTGCCGGCAAGCTGGGTCGTGCCCGCGTCGGGCCGCAACCGGAAGCCCGCATTGAGGAAGCTCCCCCAGCGCCTGCCGCGAAGCCCGAGCAAGAGCTTCGGCTCGACGGTGATGCCGCCGGCGCCCCGGAGAGCCTGGCCGTCTCCGGTGGGAAGGGTGATCGGCAGGGCGAAGCCGTAGGAGAAGGCGAGCCGTGCGTCACCGCGTTTGCGAAAGGCGACCTTTGGAACCAGCCGGAGATCGCCAATGCCGGCGCTTGCGCCGAAAAGCTGCGGCGCGGGCTGTCCGCCTACGGCCAGGGCATCGCCGCGGTAGATCAGGTGAACGGGCAGGTCGAGCGCCAGCTCGGCGAAGTCGAAGAGGGCCAACGACGCGAGCAGATTGGCCGAGAGGTTGCTGCTCAAGGGTCGGCTGAGCAGGCTCCCACCCGCCGTCCGTACCACCAGCGCATCGTCGGCATAGTTGACGAACAGCCCCACTCCAAAGCCCAGATGCTCCGGGACCAGGGCCCGCTCCACGCGCAATCCGCCAGAGGCCCCTGCGGCCGGCTCGAAACGCTCCGCATTGAATCCAGGCGTCTGCGCGGACACCGAGCTTGCGGCGAGCGCCAGGACGGCGGAGGCCGCCAGGACGGCACGGGCTCCCCGGGTTCCCCAGGCTCTAACGAGAGGCGGAAACTTGAGATAGGGCATGGATTTCCGAACGCGTGGCGGGCTGGATGGTAACCGGGAACGTCACTCTCCCGGTGCCAAAAGACGCAGACTTGTTGCACGGGATGTCAGCTCCTTCGGCTACTTGAGCGCTCCATGATCAACGGCTCCAGTCCTCGTCCGTCGGTGAAGTGGGTTCAACCTGCTGCTTGGGACGATCCTTACGGGGGAGATGGTAAAGGGAACGAGGTCGAGTTCAAGTTCGAGCTGCCCAACGAGGCAGCCCTGAGAGCGTTGGCCAAGACGGTGGGCGGACAGCCCAGCCCGGCGCGCCAGTTCAGCCACTTTTTCGACACCGCGGACATGTCGCTCTCACGCGCGGGCTACATGCTCCGGATCAGCGGGGAGAAGAGCAAAGAGCACGACAACCTCTGGCTGGTCACCGCCAAGGGGCCGCAGACAAAGACCCGGCACCCCTCGATGGCGAAGCGGTCGGAGCTGGAGGTCTCGGTGCCGGAGGAGATCGGCCGGCAGGTGCTCCAGGGGAAGATCTCCCCACTCGAGCTCCTGGAGTGGCACCCCAAGCTCAACAACAAAGGCCACCAGCTTCTCAAGGAGGTCCAGGGCAAGATCCGCCACCGGAAGGTCAGCGAGATCGGCGCGTTTCAGAACGATCGCACCCGGATCAAGGCGCTGCTACCGGACGGCAAGGCGGTGACGCTGGAGCTGGATCGCACCTGCTTCCCCGGGCAAGTCCACCACGAGCTGGAGGTCGAAGTCCCCAAAGGCGTGGACGCCGATCTCACCCAACGCGCGCTCCAGCAGCTGTTTGCCGATGCCAAGGTCTCCGTCTCGCCCTCGATCAGCAAATCGGACCGCCTGTTTCAGATTCTGGGTTACGGCTCGCCCGGCGCGAACGGCGGAAGCTCCTCCCCTTCCATGGTGAGGAACTGGCTGCGACGCCCGGCGATGGCCTTGGATGCCTGGAACGGCCACTCCGCCTTCGCCTGATGCTTACTTCTGGCCGAAGTCGGCAAGATCAACCGACGAAAAGCCCCAGGGTCTCACGGGCGCCTCCTTCACCGGCTGGAGCACGGGATCGGTCCTCAGCTGCTCTGCCGCCTCGACAAAGGACTTCTTCAGGGCGCGGCTCTCCAGACCGTAGACGATGGCGCGCAGATACGACGCACCCAACAGCCCACCCGCGACACCAACCGAGCCCGGGTTGAGGCTCATCTGGAGCATGGGGTTGTCGCGCTGTCCCAGCGACTTCATCACGTGCCGCATGCCTTGCATCTTGAGCTCATTGAGCCGCTTGGAGGGTACGAGAAGAAAGGTGGCCACTACCACGTTATTGGCCAGCTTGAAGCGGTCGCCGAGTTGGCTCAGCTTCTTGGCGATCTTCTCGAGCTCCTTGGCGCTCGCACCGCTCCGTGCCAGAGCCTCTGCCCGAGCGGACAGGTCCTTTTCACGAACCGCCTGTCTGAGGCTCTCCTGAACGGGAGCCGACGCCCTACCGGCGATTTTCTCTACCAGCCGAACACGCCGCGCCTCCGAGGTGAGACCAGGAGTCTTCATGGTCAGCTCCACTCCACGGTCACGAGCTCGGGTTGGGGTTGGAGCTCGGCCTCCGGCCGGGGATCGGCCTCGCGGGCGGCGCGCTGGGCGGCG
>JBGTHI010000399.1:0-4675 GCA_041746295.1 Myxococcaceae bacterium | reverse complement strand
GTCGCACCCGTGGCTGCGGTGCCCCCGGTCGTCGCGCCGGATGCCGGAACGCCTCAGCCACCGACCCCCACGCCGGACGCTGGTGCTCCTCCCGAGACCGGCTCTTGCGAGAACAAGGCAGCGGTTTTCAACGGCGGCTACCGCTGCGCGAAGCATTTCGAAGCCGATGCGCTGAGCTGGTGGTTTCGCTACCGCGTCCTGCCCGAGGACTGGTGCCAGTGCCTCGCCCTCTACCGTTCCGCGCGGCTGGCCTGCGAGGCCTATGACGCTTGGGGAACCGAATCCGAGGGGATCGACTCGGCGAGCGTGGACGAGCTCAGCCGCTGCTCCCTTCGGGGCGATGACTACGAGGGCGGCGAGTGGAAGAACAGCTACCGCGAGTGGTTCTCCGGCGAGAAGAAGGCCGGACGGTGCTATGAGCTGGCCAATGGCCGTGACTCCTGCAAGCCCAAACTCTAGGCGCGTCCCGCGCAGCCCGTGAGGAACCTCCAACAGCAGCTCTGCGCCTACGCTGCCTACCACCGCTGCCGGCGGAATCTGGCCGCCCACTTCGTGGGAATTCCGCTGATTGTCCTGGGCGCTGCAACCCTATTGTCGCGACCATCCTTCCCAGCCGGTCCGGTTGCCTTCTCGCCGGCAACGGCGATCGTCGCCAGTGTGGTGATCTTCTACTTCTGGCTCGACCTTCGCTTTGGGGTGGCGCTCGCGGCGCTGATGGGAGCGAGCGCGCTGTTCGGTGCGGCGATCGCGCGGGAGGCGACCGGGATCTGGTTGACGGTGGGCGGCGTGCTGTTTGGCGTGGGATGGGCGGTGCAGTTGGTGGGTCATCGCTGGGAGGGGCGGAAGCCGGCCTTCGTCGATGACCTGATTGGGCTCTTGATCGGCCCGCTCTTTCTGGTGGCGGAGGTGGCCTTCGCGTTGGGCCTTCGACGCGAGCTGCAGCGAGCGATCGATAGCCAGGCGGGGACGATGCGGCGGTAGGTCCGGTTTCCCACCCCATCCCGTCTTTCCTAAGGGCCATCCTCCGGCCGAGCAGACGCAAACGCGCGCAGCGATGAATCGGATCCGGAGTAGGTCGATTGCGGACAGAGAGGGTTCGAGGTTATTCCGCCCGGCAATGAACGACGCCGCCAAGCCGCTCCCCATCAAACAGGCCATCCAACTTCTGGAGGCGATCGTCGCCGATCGGACGCTGCTCGCTTCGCTGGAGGAGGATGAGCGGATTGCTCTGCTGCGCGCCGCCGGCCTCGTGGCCAATCCCGAGCGGGATGCGGTGAGTCGGCTGACCAAGGCGGTGCGGCGGCAGAGGCGTCAGGTTAAGCAGGAGAAGGACCGCGAAGCCCGGGCGAGCAGCGGCATCCGCGCCCTTCGCCTGGAGCCGGTCTTCGCGGCGCCCCAACTCTCCGCGTCCCGCGGGAGCGCTCAGGTGCCACCTGCATCCCAAGGGCCGGAGCGGGTCCTCGAACGGCCGAAGGGCTGCTACGTCTGCAAGGCCGAGTTCCGACACCTCCATCACTTCTACGACTCGATGTGCATCCCCTGCGGCGACCTGAACTACGCCAAGCGGTTCGCGCGGGCTCCGCTGGAAGGCAAGACCGCGCTGCTGACCGGCGCCCGGGTGAAGATCGGCTACCAGGCATCTCTGATGTTGCTCAGATCCGGCGCAAGGGTGATCGCCACCACGCGCTTCCCCAAGGACGCGGCCGTCCGATACTGCCGGGAGCCGGATGCCCAAAGTTGGCTGCATCGGCTGCATATCCACGGCCTGGATCTCCGTCATGCCCCCAGCGTGGAGCTGTTCGCCCGCTACATCGGTCAGACCCACGCCAGGTTGGACATCCTGATCAACAACGCCGCCCAGACCGTTCGGCGGCCGCCCGGTTTCTATGGGCACCTCCTGAGTGGAGAGACCCGGCCGTGGTCTGAGCTGAGCGAGCAGGAGCGGATCCTCCTCTCCGACCATCAGGCCTGCCTGGCTTCGATCCAGGAAGTGGCGGGAGAGAGCTCCAGCGCCGACATCGCCTCGGCGTTGGCGCCGGCCTGGCGCAGCGGCGATCCCACCTTGGGGCTGCGGGTCTCCGCCGCCCTCTCGCAGGTCCCTTACGCCTTCGAGCCGGAGGGCGATGTTCAGGCGCTCTTTCCCCAAGGCAAGCTCGACGCGGATCTTCAACAGATCGACCTGCGTGGGATCAACTCCTGGCGGCTCACGCTCAGCCAGGTGGAGACGGCGGAGATGCTGGAGGTCCACCTGGTCAACGCGGTGGCGCCGTTCATCCTGTGCGGAAAGCTCAAGCCGCTGATGTTGCGCGACCGGGAGAAGGCCGGTCCGGGCCACGTCGTCAACGTCTCCGCGATGGAGGGCAGCTTCTCTCGCGGGACCAAGACCGACAAGCACCCTCACACCAATATGGCCAAGGCGGCCTTGAACATGATGACGCTCACCTCCGCGCCGGAATACGCGCGGGACGGCATCTTCATGAACGCGACCGACACCGGTTGGGTGACCGACGAAGACCCGGCGGTGCATGCCAACCGCAAACGAGACGAGCTGGATTTCCAGCCCCCTCTGGATATCGTCGATGGGGCAGCGCGGGTGGTGGATCCGATCTTTTCGGCGATCCAGACTGGCCAGTACGTCTGGGGCAACTTCTTCAAGGACTACCGGCCGACCGCCTGGTGAGCGGCTACCGCACCGTCGCCGACTTCTCGGGATGGAGCAGCCGCGCATGCCAGGTCAGGTGCTCTGGCAGCACCTCCCGCCAGTGTGACCAGGTGTGGCCTCCCTGCTTCTCCTTGAAGGCGTGCTCCCCACCCATCTGGGTGAGTAGCTGGTACAGCCCGCGATTGGCCGGCGCCCAGCGATCCTCCAGGCCGACCGTGAGGAAGATCGGCGTGTCGCGCGCCAGCTCCGGATGGGCCTTAACCAGCTGCAGCGCCGAGTAGCCCTCCCACAGCTTGGGATGGTCCTCGTACTCGCCAAGCCGCTCGATCAGCGCTGGACGGCTGCGCGCCTCGGTGAGGTCCACGGTGCCGCTCATCGAGCTGACCGAAGCGAAGGTCTTGGGATACCGGATCGCCATGGAGATGGCCCCGTTCCCGCCCATGGAGATCCCGGCGATGCCGCGCACGTTCGAGGTGGGCAGACGCGCCTCGACGTCCGGCAAGAGCTCTTGGGCGAAGTAGGTGTCGACCTTTCCCCATTCGCTGTCCACGTACCAGCCTTCGGGATCTCCATCCGGGGTGACCAGGATCATCCCCAGCTTGGTGGCGGCCTTTTGCAGCAGCTCGTGCGCCCCCTCCGAAAAGTCGGTCCAGGAGCCGCCCGACCCATGTAGCAGGTAGAGCACCGGCAGCTTGTCTCCTGAGCCCGACCCGCTTCCGCGGTTCCGCATCATCGCCTGCGGCACGTAGGCCAGGTAGACGGTGTTCTTGTCGCGTGCCTGCGACTGGAGCTCCATCCGCACCGCCACCGCCATGCTCTGGTCGCGCGGGGTGAGCTGGAGATACCGCTCCAGCCGCCAGGCCAGCCGCTGGGCCACGTAAGCCGCGCCCAGTCGCGCGTAGTGGACTCCGTCGGCCAGGTACATCGGCCCGCTCTTGCCCTCGTATTCGACGATGGGGCGGTACTCGCCGTTTCCGCCCATCGCTAGGTCCCAGCTGGCGAGGTAAACGCCGCCGGCGTCTTCGGTCGCCTTTTGGGTGATCTCGTTCACATGCTTCAGCCGCTCGGAGAGCTTGGGGTACCGGGTCACCGGCATTCCCAGCATCACCACCCCCGCGCCCGCCTTACGGACCGACAAGACGATCTGCTGAACGCGCCGGGTGTACTCCTTATCCCAGGCTTCGGTACCGAACAGCAGCAGCCCCCCGTCGTCGAGCAGCAGCGGCTGACCGTCGTTGCCGCCAAACTGTCCGACTACCAGATGCGGCCTGAAGGAGGTGAGGAGCCGCTCCAGCTGGTGGGGCCAATCGAAGTTGTCCGGTCGAGCCAGACCGGTCCCCAACTTGCCGAACCGGTGGGTCACCACGCCCTGGTAGGTCTCTAGCCGGCGTTCGAGCTCCGAGCCCAGGTAGTACTGCATCGAAGAGGCACCGGCCAGGAGGATGCGCAGCTCTGCCCCGTCGGAGCCCGGGTTGGGGCGGTGGGGGAGGGCGAGCGCTCCAAAGGCTGGAGGCTCCGTGGAGGGCGGCGCCTCTTTGAAACCTTCCTGCCGTAGATGCTCGGGCGTAAGCCCGAGGTCGTCCGAACCTTCGTGCAATAGATCATCCACTGAGGGGCTCTTCTGCTTGATCGGGGAGAGCGCTCGGTCGAGCCCATCCCGGACCCCGACCAGCCCCAGCTTCTGCGAGGCGCGGTACCAGCCCTCGACCACGGTCACCCAGCCGCTGCGGGAGGCGAGCTCGTCGTCGTGCAACACCAGCGATCTCAGGTCGCGCGCCCCGTAGAGGGATAGAGCCAATACCAGTCCCCACAGTGCGAGGATGACGAACCTGGGAGAGGCCCCCTGGGGGGAAAGGTCGTCGGTCTGGATGGTGCGGATCCCTATCGGCACACCGTCCGCGTCCAGCTCGGTGATCACCGTACCTTCGTTGTCGAACCACCAACGGTCGTGCTTCCCGGCGCCAGCTCCCGTGGATTGAACCGGGGCCGGCGCCGCTTTCGGCCTGGGGGAGC
>JBGTHI010000398.1:0-1793 GCA_041746295.1 Myxococcaceae bacterium | reverse complement strand
GGCGCTCTTCTTCGCGGGCGCCAACGCGGTTCGAGTCGGCTTGAGCAGCGCCGACCTCCCTTGGCTTCCCGCTCTGCCTCAGGGGCTCTGGCTCTCACTGCCCTATGCGTTGACCCTGGTACTGCTGCTGGTGCGCCGGCGCGGTGCCGATACCCCGGCGGCACTGGCACAGCCCTCGTGATAGAGACCGGACGATGAAGCGCGCATGGATCGCCGGTGCGTCGACCGCCTGGAGCTCGGAGCTTGCTCCGAAGCCGGCTACGTCACCCTTGTCTTCCTATCCGCCGATCGAATCGATTCTTCCCCACCGGGCGCCATTTCTGATGATCGACCGGATTGTGGAAGTGGCGGAGCGGCGGATCGTCGCGGCGCGGACCTTCCATCCCGATGAAGACTTCTTCAAAGGTCACTTTCCCGGCAACCCCGTGGTGCCCGGCGTGCTGTTAGTGGAGGGGCTGGCCCAGACGATGGCCTACTTCGCCCTGCTGTCGCGAAGCGCTTCGATTCGGGGGGGAGGCGTCTTCCTGGTGGGCATCGATCGCACCCGCTTCCGCGCCACGGTCGTGCCGGGAGAGGAGGCGATCTTCGAGGTCTCGCTTCCGGTCCTTGGCGAGGCCGGCGGCGAGAGGTTCGGGCTCCTCAAGGGAGCTGGCGCGGTGCGAGTGGGTGAGCGGCGCGTGGCCAAAGCGCAGCTCTCCGGCTACTCCGGAGCGCCGGGGAAGGCGTTGGGCTAAAAAGCGCTTCAAGCCTTGGCGGACCTTCTCCTATGTTCCCTCCCGCCAACTCATCCTTTCACCCAAGGAGCTTCACGATGCGCTTAACGATGCCTCCACTGTCGCTGCTACCGCTACTCTCATTGACCGCGATCGCCTGTGCCGGTCCCTCCAAGGGACCTGTCAGCTTTCCCGCGATCTACGCCCCCTCGGGCAATCTGACCGCCCTTCCCTCCTGCGCCGCCGCCAGCAAGATCGACGTGGCCGACGGACGGAAGTCCAAGTCGATCGTGGTCGGCCGCCGCTTCGAGGAAGGGGCACCGAACGTGGACTATCCCATCCAGATGGAGGGCGAGCTCGCGCCCCAGCTGCGCAGCGGCCTGGAGCGGATCTTCAAGCGCTCAGTGGCCAACGACGACAGCTCCCAGGAGCTGGACTTCACCCTCCGGGAGCTGTTCCTGGAGGAGAAGGTGTTTCGTAACGCCGAGTACGACGGCCGGCTGGCGCTGGAGGCGGTGGTGAAGGCACCCGGCTCCTCCAAGACTTGCTGGAAGGGCGAGGTGGTCGGCCTGGGCGAGAACTACGGCAAGGCCGGAAATCCAGAAAATTACCAGCAGACGATCGGCCGCGCGCTGGATGCCGCCGTCGCCGAGCTGGTCAAGGCGCCGGGCTTCTCCGACGCCCTCTGCGGCACCTGCAAATAGGTCACGTGCAGACGTTCCGGGGGGAAGGAGTACCCCGGAACGTACTGCGTCACTCGGAGCTGCAGCTCGAAGCCGCGCGCATCCTTGAGCCTTACCCGCCGCACGAGCCCCGAAGCCGGTTCCAGATCGCGGTAGTCGATCTCCACCGCGGCCCGCGTTCCCCCCTCGGCCACCGAGAAGAATCGTTTCCTCACCAACGCCAGGGTCGCTCCGTCGCGCGTGGTCTCGACCTCGTTCAGCTCGTCGTCCCCTTCAAGCGCCGCCCGTTGAACCCAGAATGCGTTCTGAAGCGCGAAGGGAGCATCGGACGGTGCATCCCTGAAGTAGATCCGGTCCACCGCCCGTCCGATGTGGCGCGGGTCCAGCCGTTCGGCCA
>JBGTHI010000397.1:0-4853 GCA_041746295.1 Myxococcaceae bacterium | reverse complement strand
CAAAGACGGTGTTGGTGACTGGAGCGGAGGGGATGCTCGGTGCCGCACTGGTAGAAGTGTTGGAACGTGAAGTTCCCGGCTGTCGCATCGTCGCACCTGCCCGCAAGGCGCTGGATATCGGCGACCGCGACGCGGTGATGGGCCTGGCGCCCGAGCACCCCGACTGGATCCTCCACTGCGCGGCGTTGGTCAATGCGGACGTCTGCGAGGAGAACCCCGCCGCCTGCGACCGGGTGCAGTTGGACGGCACCCGCAACGCAATCGAGTTGGCTCGCGCCACCGGCGCACGGCTGCTCTATCCCCAGTCGTTCCTGATCTTCGATGGTGGCGAGGCGCCGATCCTCGAAGAGACCGAACCCCGGCCGCTCTGTCACTATGGTCGCGTCAAGCTGCAGGCGGAGCTCGAGCTCCGGCGCGCCCTCCCCGATGCGCTGGTGATCCGGATGGCGGGCTTCTTTGGTGGCGGTGCTCGCGACAAGAACTTCGTCGGCAAGTTCGTGCGACACCTGTTCGACTTGATCCGGCAGGGCAAGGAGACGGTCGAGGTGGGCGACCGCGTATGGCAGCCGACCTACACGCTCGACCTGGCCCGAAATGCCCTGCTGTTGGCGGGGCTCGGCCGGTCGGGGATCTACAACATGGCATCCCATGGAGAGGCGTCGTTCCATGAGATTGCCGTCGAGGCCTGCCGGACCCTGGGCCTACATCGCAAGCTCCGCGTCGATCGTGTTTCCGCCCAGCTGCTGTCCGGACGGGAGAAGGCGAGGCGTCCCCTGCGTGCGGTGATGGACAACGGGCGGCTCCGTTCGGAGAAGCTGGACCAACAACGGCCCTGGCGCGAGGCCTTGATCGAGTATCTTTCCAGTCCCTACTTTCGCGGGCTCCTCGAGCTGTAAGGAGCCGTAAGGATCCGCAATGCTGTTGGAGCCGTTCAACCATCCCTACCTGGGACCGCTCAAGAACCGCATCGTGATGTCGGCGATGACGCGCAACTTTGCCGACCCAGGCCACCGGGCCACCGAGCAGATCGCGGACTACTACGCTCGGCGGGCGGAGAGCGGGGTAGCTCTGATCCTGACGGAAGGGGTGATCGTCCATCTCAGCGGCGATGGCTATAACAACGTGCCCCACATGCAGACCGGGGGGCAGGCGGAGAGCTGGGCGAAGGTCGTCCGCCGGGTCCACGCCGCCGGCTCCAAGATCCTCTGCCAGCTCTGGCACTGCGGGCGGATCTCCCACTCCGACTACACGGGCGGCCAGCCGCCGGTCAGCTCGACGGATCGGGCCGCCGAGGGGATCAATCGGCAGAACAACAAGCCGTTCGGCGTTCCCCGGGCTCTCGCGGCTTCGGAGCTACCGGACATCTACGAGATGTACGTTCACTCCGGCCGACTGGCCCTCTCGGCGGGCTTCGACGGCGTGGAGCTCCATCTCGGTCACGGCTACCTGGCGGATCAGTTCTTAGATGCGCGAATCAACGACCGCACCGATGACTACGGCGGCTCGGTGGAAAACCGCTGCCGCTTCGCCTTGGAGCTTGTCCGCACGGTGCTGGGAAAGATCCCCGCCGATAAGGTGATGGTCCGGATCTCGCCCTCGCGTGAGATGAACGGCCTTTATGATTGGCCAGATCTGGAAGCGATGCTGGCCTATCTCATCCCTCAGCTGGAGAGCGCCGGGCTGCGAATGCTCGACATCAGCAACGCCCGAGCCGAGTACTTCAAGACTTCCGGCCGGATCATTCGGTCGGTTCGCCCTCGCTGGCCCCACCCGCTAATCGGTGGCGCATCGCTCAGCCTGGAGCAGGCCGAGACCGAGCTGCGCAAAGGGCTCCTGGATATGATCACCTGGGGCCGTTTTCTGATCGCCAACCCCGACTTGGCCAAGCGGTTTGTCGAAGGGCAGCCGCTGGTGCCAATGGCCAATGAGATGTTGAAGCAGCTGGTGTAGGCGTGGCTGCGACGGCAACCGTTCTGCTCGCGGTTTCGCTGGCGTTGAGCGCCGCAGGCCCGGGAGGCCAGTACAACTTCCTGCCCAACAGCCAATGGCAGGTGGCCACCGCGATTGGCTCCAGCCCGCTCCGGAATGCTACGGGTACCGGTCTTGCCCGCCCCATCCGGATCAACTCCTGCAGCACCGGTCAGAACACCGTCACCTGTCTCACCGGGGATACCGGAGAGTTGGAGGTCGGTGAGTTGATCCGATTCCAGCCTCCCTGTGAGGAAGCGCTGCGCCAGTCGGCCGTGCGGGTCGATGCGATCGTGCCCGGCAGGAGTCTCTCGGTCGCGCTTCCGCTTGGGGCCACCCTCGCCACCAGCGCCGCCTGCGAGGCGATCCCCTGGAACATCGGTGGCGCCTCCTCGGCGGGAACCGGCGACGCGTTCGACGGGTGGGAGAAGTTTCCCCCGTCGGTTCAGGTCTGGCGGGAAGGGCGCGCCGCGAACATCAAGGCGGGCTCCCGCTATGCGTTGGGGCTGCTCAAGAGCGAGGCCGCGTCCCAGTATCTGTACCACTCGGTGCCCAAGCGGGATCTGGACAAGTACCGGGGAAGGCAGGTCGTCTTCGGGGTCTGGGTTAAGGGAGGGAGCTGGCGGCCCTTCGCCCATATCGGATACCGGATCTACGGCTCCGCCGGCTCCCCGGCCTCCACAGCCGACGCGGTGGGCTCTGGCTGGCAGTGGCGCGAGCTGTCGGTGAGAGTTCCCGACGCCGCGCCTCTATTGCAATTTGGGATCGAGCTGCGTGGCGCCGCGGGGAGGGCCTATTACGTGAGTCAGCCGATCGCCGACCTGGGGAGCGCGCTGGGCGAAGGCAGCTACCGGGCGCCACTCAACGAGCTGCTGATCCCGCGGGTAAAGCTGTCGATGGCCACCTATACCGGAGCGACGCTGCACTTCTCCGCTGCCCCTTCTCAAGCCAGCAGCCCCAAGGCGATCGATGCGCAGGGGAGGCGGGGCGACGATTTCGGCTTCTGGCTTCGGCTCTATGCGGAGACCAACGGCGCGATTGCCCCCACGGTAAAGCAGGTGCTGATGCAGCTGGAAGCGCGCTGCGATCTGGCTGGTGTGTCGTTGGGTATTCGCAATCGCGAGGGGGTCCGTGGGTTGCTCCCGGTGATCTACGGGCTGCTTCGCTACTCGAAAGTTCCGGGCGCAATGGAATGCGCGGAGGGAACGGTCACCCTGAACGACGGCGCCGACGGAGCGGGCATGGGAGATCTCTGGATCTACACCGGTACGCCCGGAGGCCCGAGCTGGTACGGCGCAAGCTTGGACCTGAACGGCTTCGTGCTCTAGCCGAGCTTTGTCGAGGCGCCATTTCCTTGACCTCTAAGGATTCTGGAAATTTGCTTGGGCCCGATGAGCCCTTCCACGATCCCTGAAATCTCCGTCGTCATTCCTACCCTCAATGAAGAAGAGAACGTGGTGGAGATCGCCCACGCCATAGGGCGGGTCTTGGAAGGAGAGGGGATCCAAGACTACGAGCTGATCTTCATCGACAACGGTTCCACCGACGACACCATCGAGCGGGTGCGACAGCTCTGCGTCGGCGACGCGCGGATCCGGATGATCGTCAACGCGCGAAACTTCGGCCAGATGCGCTCGCCGACGCACGGGATCTATCAGGCGAGGGGGCGGGCCGTGATTGGGCTCTGTGCCGATTTCCAGGATCCCCCGGAGCTGATCGCAACCTTCATCCGCGAATGGCGGGCGGGCTACAAGATCGTCTTGGGAGCCCGGACGTCGCAGGACAGCTCGCGGAGCCACCGGTTCGTGCGGTCTTTGGGCTACGGTCTGCTCAACCGGCTCGGCGATCATCCGATCATTCCGGGGGTGACCGGCTTCGGTCTCTACGACCGCTCGGTGCTGGAGGTGGTCTCTTCTTGGAACGAGCCCGAGCCGTTCTTCCGCGCGATGCTGGTGGAGACCGGTCTTCCCCTCAAGACGATTCCCTTTCACCAGCCGCCGCGGGTCCGGGGTGAGTCGAAGAACAGCCTTCGCGTGCTGGCTTCGTTCGTGCTGTCCGCGTTCACCACGTCCTCGAAGCAGTTGGTGCGTCTCCCTCTCTACCTGGGCACGGCAATGGGGATCCCCGCGCTGCTCTTTCTTCCGCTGAGCCCCTTGCTGGCGCCGCGGGGGCAGTCGTTGAGCTGGTTGACCGCGACCTTCGTCACGCTCTGCTTCGCGCTGATCTTCTTCTTCATCGGGATCCTGGGCGAGCAGGTGATGGTGGTCTCCGCGCGTGTTCGCGGCGGGCCGCTGGTGGTCGAGAAAGAGCGGATCAACTTTCAACAATCCAATGCAGCTGGATCGACTCGGGGCCTCGCTCGGCGGGCGGTCTGACGCCGACGTCGAAGATTTTGTGAACCAGTGAACGCCATCGTACCGTTCCGATCATCTCCCCTTTACCCCCGCAACCAGACGAGGACCGCTCATGAACAAGTACGAACGCCGCATGCTCGAGATTCTGAAAGAGGGCAAAGAAAATTACGAGTTCCTTTCGGTCAAAGCCGAATTCGAGGCCGAGGGCACCCGCACTGACGAGCTGCTCCGGCTGCTCGAGGTCGCTCGGAGGGCCGCGGTCGGAGTGGCGGTGAAGATCGGCGGCTGTGAGGCGGTCCGCGATCTGATCGAGTCCCGGCAGTTCGGGGTGGACTACGTTATCGCGCCGATGGTTGAGACGCCCTACGCGCTGTCGAAATATATCGACGCGAAGAACAAGGTCTTCACGGAGGACGAGCGCCGAGATATCAAGTTCCTCTACAATCTCGAAACTGTCGCATCCTATCGGAACCTCGAAGGACTGGTTGATGTGGCGCAGAAGTCCCAGGGCGTCGACGGCATCGTCTTCGG
>JBGTHI010000396.1:0-1759 GCA_041746295.1 Myxococcaceae bacterium | reverse complement strand
CGCGGTGATCGCGACGATCCTGGGAGGCTTCGCTGCCTACTTCCTCAACCGCTGGGACTTCAGGGGCAAAGGTCTGTACCTAGGCATCGCCGTGCTGCCGCCCTGCATTCCACTGATTATCCTCGGGCTTGCGCTCCTGATCTACCTGAAGGAGATCGGGCTCTCCGGCTCGCTCGTATCCGTCGTGATCAGTCATGTCGTGCTCGCGTCGGCGTTCGCCATGGGGATCGTGCGCATGCGCCTCACCGAGATGGACGAATCCCTCGAGCAGGCGGCGTGGAACCTGCGAGCCGGCCAGTGGCGAACCATGTGGGAGGTGGTGCTGCCCCTGGTAGCTCCCGCGCTCGTTGCGTCCTTGCTGATCACGATGGCCGTCTCGTGGGACGAGTTCATCATCGCCTGGTTCGTGTCGGGCCTGAACGTCACCCTGCCGGTCGCGATCTTCAATCAGCTGCAGGGGCAGGTCAGCGCACGGATCAATGCGATCGGCACGATCGTGTTCGGTGTGACGATCACCCTCGTGGTGATCGCCCAAATTGTGCTGTTGGTGTGGGCGAGAGCAGGCCGGCGGCGTCTCGGCGTGGAGTCGGGCGGAGCCGCGATGTCGGAGGGGGCCTGAAATGGCTGACAAGGCACTGGTGCTCGAGAA
Organism: Myxococcaceae bacterium; assembly: GCA_041746295.1. Taxonomy (GTDB): domain Bacteria; phylum Myxococcota; class Myxococcia; order Myxococcales; family Myxococcaceae; genus JBGTHI01. Next base: position 1,110 of record JBGTHI010000396.1, on the reverse strand, counting down.
TGTCGTCAAGGAGTTCGGTCACGTCCAGGCCGTCGCGGGTGTCAGCCTCGACGTCGATCACGGCGAGTTCGTCGCCTTTATCGGGCCGAGCGGCTGCGGCAAGACGACAACGCTCCGTCTGATCGCCGGCCTCGAGGCCCCGACGTCGGGGACGATCGAGATCGACGGGAAGCTCACGAACGACATGAAGCCGTGGGAACGGGACACGCCGCTTGTCTGGCAGAACTTCGCGTTGTTCCCGTACTTGACCGTCGCGAAAAACGTCGAGTTCGGGCTGAAGATGCGCAAGGTACCCAAGGAGCAGCGGCGAGATCGCGTCCTGCGCGCGCTCGAGAAGGTGGGTATCGGCGAGCTTGCAGACCGCTCGATCTCGCAGTTGTCAGGCGGCCAGAAGCAGCGCGTCGGGATTGCCCGCGCCCACGTCACAGACCCAAGGGTGCTCCTGCTCGACGAGCCGCTCGGCTCCCTCGACGCGCACCTGCGCGTTCGCATGCAGAGCGAGCTCCGGCTCCTCCAGCAGGAGCTCGGCATCACCTTCGTCTACGTGACCCATAACCAGTCCGAGGCTCTGGCGATGGCAGACCGCGTTATCGTCATGAACCTTGGGCAGATCCAGCAGGCAGGCCCTCCACAGGAGGTCTACCGCAAACCGCTCAATCGCTTTGTCGCCGAGTTCGTCGGGACGAACAACATCTTCTCTGGCAACGTTGCGGGCGTCGAAGGAGAGCGTGTCAGCGTGACGACGCCGAGCGGGACGTTCGACGTCCGGCACGCCAATGGCGCGGTCACAGCCGGGGACGCGGCGACATTCGTGATCGCTGCGGATCGGATCCGGACGTCGTTCGAGGGCGATCCCGGCCCCAACCGGGTACACGGCATCCTGCGCGGACAGGAGTTCGTCGGAGCCGTTGCGACGCTGTTCCTCGAACTCGACGACGGAACCGACTTCCGCATCCAGAAGCAGGAGCACCAGCTAGCCCTGATCACGGCGCGCCTGGGTGATCGCGTCGAAGCCTGGGGGGACGACGACGCGGCGTTCCTGCTGGCCACCGGCTAATCCGTGTGCCCCGGATGGGAGAGCAATGAGCGAGAAGCTGGTACGAGGGTCGT
>JBGTHI010000395.1:0-6271 GCA_041746295.1 Myxococcaceae bacterium | reverse complement strand
AGTTGAGCAGCGCCTCCAGTCGGCCTTGAGAGACTTCCGGCTGATAGGGAGTGTAGGCGGTGTACCAGCCGGGGTTCTCCAATACGTTCCGCTGGATCACCGGCGGCATGATGCAATCGGAGTAGCCGCAGCCGATCATCGACCTCAAGATACGGTTCTGGGAAGCGAGGGCTCTGAGCTCCCGGAGCAGCTCAGCCTCGGTGCGCGCTGGAGGTAACGAGAGCGGCCGGCGGCTTCTCAGCGAGGCGGGGACGGTCTGTTCGATCAGCGCTTCGAGGGAGGGAAGCCCCAGCGCATCGACCATCCGCCGGGCCTCGTCCGCATTCGGCCCCAGGTGGCGGTCGACGAAGAGCTCGCGGTACTCGAATGCCTCGCGCAGCGAGCTCATTGAGCGATCAGCTGCCGGTAGGCTTCCACGTCGAGCAGCGCTTCGTAGGCACCCGGCTCCGCCGGCTCCACCTCGACCATCCAGCCCTGGCCGTAGGGATCTTCGTTTACGGTATGGGGCGACGCAGCCAGCGCCTCGTTCACCCGCACCACCTTGCCGGAGATCGGCGCAAACAGCTCCGAGACCGCCTTGGTCGACTCCACCGCGCCAAAGGGCTGGCCCGCTTTCAGCTCCGAGCCTACCTTGGGTAGCTCGACGTAGACCACATCGCCCAGCGACTCGCCGGCATGGCGGGGGATGCCGATCACCAGCCGCTGCGCGTCCGGCTCCGCGCGGCGGGCCCACTCGTGATCCTTGGTGTACTTGAGCTCCTTCGGGTCCTCCACCATCAAGCCTTCCTCCTCCAGAAAGGGGTCTTCACTACCTGCGCTGCGACCGCACGGCCGCGAATCTCGATCTGCAACGGCGTTCCCTCCCTGGCAAGCGCTACGGGCACATAGGCCATGCCGATGGGCCGCTGTACCGCCGGGCCGAACGTCCCGGAAGTGACCTCGCCCACCCGCTGGGCTCCGGAGCCGCCAGAGCCCTCGGAGCCGGAAGGGGCCAGCACCGGATAGCCGTGGCGGGGTACGCCGCTCTCCGTGAGCTCAAAGCCCACCCACTTCCGCTGGGGCCCTCTCTCCTTCTGAGCCTGCAGCGCCGCCTTGCCGACGAAGCGCTCCTTGTCCAGCTTCACCGCCCAGCTCAAGCCAGCCTCGAGCGGCGTGTGAACCGCATCGATGTCCTGGCCGTAGAGGGGGTACTTCACCTCGGTTCGCAGGGAGTCGCGCGCACCTAGGCCGGCCGGCTTCAGCCCCTCGGCCCGGCCCTCCTCCAGAAGGGCATTCCAGAGCGAGAGGGCTGCACCGGGTGAGCAGTAGAGCTCGAAGCCGTCCTCTCCGGTGTAACCGGTTCGGGAGATGAGGCAAGGAACCTTGGCTACCTCACCTTCGGTAAAGCGGTAGTTGCCGAGCGCGCTCAAGGAGGACGAGGTGAGCCTTTGGAGGATCGCCGCCGAGGCCGGACCTTGAAGCGCCAGCTGCGCGAAGTCGTCGCTCCGCTGCCGGGGTCTGATATCAGGGAAGCGCTCGCACATCCAGGCGAAGTCCTTCTCGCGATTGCTGGCATTCACGCAGAGGAGGATCCGCTGCGGTGAGAAGCGATAGACCACCACGTCGTCGACGAATCCCCCTTCGTCGTTGAGCAGCCCCGCGTAGAGCGCCTGTCCGTCGGCGCAGCGGTCGAGGTCGTTGCTGATCAGCCCATTGACCGCGTCCAGCGCGCCCGGCCCGCTGAATTCGATCTCTCCCATGTGGGAGACGTCGAACAGGCCGGCGGCAGCGCGGACCGCCTCGTGCTCGGCGACCACCGACTCGTACTGGACCGGCAGCTCCCAGCCCGCAAAATCGACCATCCGACCACCCGCGGCGCGATGCGCCTCCACGAGCGGCGTCTGCCTAGCCATCGTCTGGCTCCCTTTCGGACGGGACGTCCGAGGAAGGGGGGAATATAACGAGCTTCGCCTTCGGGCGCCTCCATGAAGATTCGCAACCGCCTAAATCCTTCCCGGCCCTGCTTCTCCTTCGAGTTCTTCCCTCCGAAGACCGACGACGGAGTACGCGCGCTGATGAAGACGGTGGACGAGCTGGCGCACCTGGATCCGGGCTTCGTATCGGTCACCTACGGCGCGGGCGGCACCACCCGCGATCGCACGGTGGAGCTGGCGGCCCGGATCAAGCGCGAGACGCAGCTGGAGACGGTGGCGCATCTGACCTGCGTGGGCCACAGCCGGCCCGAGCTGGAGCGGGTCCTGGGGCTCCTCGGCGAGGCCCGGGTGGAGAATATCCTGGCGCTCCGCGGCGACCCGCCGCAGGGCCAGACCGCGTTTGAGCCGCCGGCGGGTGGCTTTCGCTACGCCTCGGAGCTGGTGGAGTTCCTGAGGGTGCGGGATGAGTCGTTCTGCGTCGGGGGGGCGGGCTATCCCGAGGGTCATCTGGAGACCTCTTCTCGCGAGGAGGATCTGGCGCATCTGAAGAAAAAGGTCGATGCCGGGCTCGACTACTTGGTAACGCAGCTCTTTTTCGACAACGCCTTCTACTTTGACTTCGTGGAGCGCGCGCGCCGGGTGGGGATCAACATCCCGATCGTGCCGGGGATCATGCCGATCACCGGCTACGAGCAGGTGAACCGGTTCGTGCGGCTGTGCGGCGCGACCATTCCCATGCGCCTGGCGTTGCAGCTGGAGAGGATGAAGGACCAGCCGGAGGCGGTGATGCAGCTGGGGGTGGCGCATGCGACGGTTCAGTGCGTGGAGCTGCTTGCGCGGGGTGTGCCGGGGATCCACTTCTATACGCTCAACCGATCTCCGGCGACGCGGATGATCGTCTCGGCGCTGCAGCGGTAGCGGCCGGGTGAGAGGCCTCTATGAGAAGGAGTGAGGGGGCTTTGGCTTGGGCTGGGTGATTGCGACCTGGAATCGCGTTCGAGCTCGACGGGGGTTGTCCCAACTCCTCGCCCACCCCAACTTACCCTCCATGGCTCCTCAAACCCAGACCGATCCCCGCACCTCCAACAAGCAACCTCCCTTCCCGCCTCAGGAGCAGGGCGTCCCCGCCCACGAGAGCAAGCTGGACCCCAAGCCGGTGAAGGGGTTGGGAAGGGGCTGGCGGCGGAGCTGATCAAGCGGGGCATCCGGGCCAATTCGGTCGCCCCGAGCCCGGTCTGGACGCCGCTGATCGCTCAGTCCTTTCCGGCCGACAAGGTCGCGGAGTTCGGGAAGCAGTCGCCGATGGGCCGACCCGCTCAGCCGGCGGAGCTGGCTCCCTCCTATGTCTTCCTGGCCTCCGACGAGTCCCGTTACGTCAACGGAGAGGTCCTGGGCGTCACGGGAGGTAAGCCTCTGGCGTAGGCGCGGGGTTTCCGACCAGCTGAGCGGGCGAGCCGGTTTTCAACAACACCCTCCCGTAGGGGGTTCGGAGGAGTTCCCGCGCGATGTTCCAGGACAAGCCATAGTGAATCAACAGCAGTACCGCTGGCCGTAGGATCTGTCCCGCCGACGCGCCGTATTCGGTGTAGACCACGCGGCTGGTCCACCAGGAGTAGGTCATCCCTTCGAAGTTGACCGTCCAAGGCAGGTCGAGCGGGAGGCAGAGCAGATAGCTGCCGAAGATGACCAGCTTGCCGCTCCAGCCCTTCCAGCGCTCCAGAAAGATCAGGGCAAAGAGAAAAATCAGCGCGTAGCTGCCGTTCGACTCGGTCATCACGAACAGAAACGACAGCGTCAACGCCGAGAGCTTGTTGGGAGACACCCTCCGCGCCCGAAGGGAGGCCAGAACATAGACCGCGCAGGTCGCTACCAGAGCGAGCCCCATCGCCACCTTCACGATCGGAACCACGGTGTCCACCACCTTGGAGCTCATGAAGGACAGGAAGGAGAACTCCGATTTGACGAACCGCAGGACCGGCTCATACGAAGTGGAGGCATAGATCTTCTCCCAGAACTGATCCGAGGCCTCTTCCCTGAAGCGGCGCGCGTTCTCGATCAGCTCTCCGGGTAGGCCCCCGCCCTGAATCAGGTAGGTGATGGCGTAGACGCCTGCGATGCAAAACCCCGCCCGGACGAGCCAGCGGATGTGCCGGGCCACCAGCCGCGGCAGGATCACCACCAGGAGGTAGCCCTTGAGATTGATCGCGAGCGCTAAGAACCAGTGCCGGGCCCGGACGTGAGACAGGCTCCTTCCCAGCCCGGGGCCCACGGCCAACAGGAAGCAGCTCAAGCTGGGGATCACCAGATTTCCCCGGTCCACCCCGTGCAACATCGGCAGCCCCAGTCCGAGCGCCAGCAGCCGGGGAATCGCGGTGCCGCGATCCCTGCGCCGAAGACCGCGATAGATCAGATAGAGATTCAGGAAGAAGAAGCCGAAGAAGACGCAGCGGAGCCAAAGATCGCAGTCGCGCGCGGTAAACGAATCGGTGCCGTAGCATTCGGGGTTGGAGAGGGCTCTCAAGAAGACAAAGGATAGAGGCAGATAGACCGAATACCAGGCGCTGTAGGCGCCATGCCGCCCCCAGTAAGCGGGATGAAACAGGTCCATCAGCGAGTCGCTGGGATCGAAAAAGAATGGCTGCGGCAGATAGCCCTGCTGCCAAAGAAAGATGGCCACGTAGGCAAGCGAGAAGACCATCGCTGCCCCAAAGAACCATTCGACGCCGACCGCCGGCTGGGCCGCTGCGGAGCCTCTAGGCTGCACGCTGCGACGCATTGGGCTCGGCTCTCAAGACCAGTCGCGAGTGAGCGATGTGCCACTCCACCACCAGCGCCAGCCCCGCCAGCGCGAGCGCGAGCGCGATCATCGACAGGCGAAGGGTGAGCTCCGGAACCAGGTTGGGAGTCTCCACCACCTGCACGTTGATGCTGGCCGACACCTCTTCGATGTTCAGCGACTCGAGATAGCGAAGGTAGACGTCGTACAACGCCTCTGCGTACTTCACATCTCGGAACAGCGAGAGGTACTCCGAGGACTCAGTGGCGAAGCTGCTGAAGCCGAATGGATCTCCTATCCCGGAGGCTGACTGCGCCTTCTCGATCTCCCGGCGAAGGCCCGCCAGCTCCGACTGGATTCTTTGAACCTCGAAGTTGCCGTCCGTGGCGAACTGCCGCACCGCCGTCAGCTCGACCTCTTTAGCCTGCAATCGGGCGCGGAGCGTCGCGAGCAGGCTCACCGACGACCCAAGCTGTGCTTCGGGAGAAGCCACCCGGTGGCTAACCCGATACTGATTCAGCGCGGCGTTGGAGTCATTCAGCCGCTTGGTGGCCCGCTCCAGCTGGTCGTTGAGTAGAGTGCGCTTTCGCTCCACGTCCTGCGTGGAAAGCCGCGACAGTCGATCCTGGAAGGCCGCGACATAGGTGCGGGTCAGCTCGAGCGCGAACTGCGCGTCGGTTCCCTTGCTCTCGATCTGAAGGATGCCGCCTCGCAGGCTCTGCACCTCCACCCAACTGCGAAGCTTCTTCAACGCCTTGGCGTTGCTGTCGACGCCGAACCGCTTCTCCAACTCCAACCGGCGCACGACGTCCTGCTCCACGTCATCGGAGTTGGCGATGATCAGGTAGACCTCGATCGGTTGTCGGTTGTTGAGCAGCGGAGCGAAGCTCTGAACACCGCCGAGCTGACTCAGCAGCGCCCCCAGGCCCGCGCTTGAGCTTTGCGGAGGCACCAGTCTTCCCCGAGCGAGATGGAGCCGCGGAAAGACGGTGAAGAGGCAGCAGGCCAGAATCGCCAGGGCGAAGATCAACCGGCGGCGGAGTGGAGGCAGCCTCTGCCCCAACCGGCTCCAGAGGAGCGCCTCTACGCGTGGGTTGGGAAGCGATCGGGGCGTCATGGCTTGGTGGAGTTGGCGACCCGGACGCTATTCGACGGTGAGCTCTCCGTCCAGCTGTGGCTTCGCCCGGGCCGCGAAGCGTGGCTCTCTTCGCTCTTCTCGAGCTCATCCAGCCAACCTGACAGCGAGCTACAGTCTCCTGAACAGCGCTCCACGATCGCTCCACTTCGCGTGGGGGAACGGATCAGCCAGTTCACTCCGTCGAAGGCCGCATGGTCCTTTTCTTGAAGGATCGATTCCCTGAATGCCGGGTCGATCTCCATCGCGCCGCCGGGAAGGATCCGGTAGAGATCCTTGGTGCGCGGCGGTCCTTCGCGGTGTCCCCGGTCGAAGATCGTTGGAAGGACGTGGGTAAAACCGGTCTCGGCGTAGAGTCGACGCGGGAGGACCTCCTCCCCGCGAAGCAAGGGAGAGAGGCTCAGACCATCGACCTTCTCGGGCAGCTCGATGCCCGCCTCTTCCAGG
>JBGTHI010000394.1:0-2590 GCA_041746295.1 Myxococcaceae bacterium | reverse complement strand
TCCGCTTCCTGGTCACCGGGGGCGGGCTTGGCGAAAGCAGCACCGCCGGGTTCTTACGAGTGGGACTGGAGCGGGTGGGAGGTCGGACCCTGCTCTGGCTCTTCCCCGCCGTGATTGCGCTCCTGGGTGTGCTCAAGGGGTTGGCCTATCTGGGTCAGTTCTACGCCTTCGGTTGGTTCGGGCAGCGGGTCTCGGCCGATCTGCGGCGCGCGCTGTTCATCAAGCTTTCCGCGTTGTCACCCACCCAGCGCTCGGTGCGGCTGTCGGGCGATCTCGAGGCTCGGCTCACCCAGGATGTGGTCGCCGTGGAGATGGCCGCTACCTACGCGGTGGGGGCCTACCTTCGCGACGGGATCCAGTTGGTGGTTCTGGGCGGCCTGGCCTTCGTGCTGGACTGGCGGTTGGCCCTGGCGGCGCTGGGATTGTTGCCGCTCGCCGCCTGGCCGGCGGCCCGTCTCTCCAAGCTCTTTCTGCAAAAGGCTCGCACCGCTCAAGCTCAGGGAGGTGCCCTGGCCGGGCAGATCCAGGAGGGGCTCTCTGGAATTCGCACGGTGCAGGCGTTCGGCGCCGAGCCGGCGGAGCTCGAGCGGTTCGTCTGTAGGTCCCAGGCGCAGCGCCGGGTGTTGAGCCGAGCCGCCTGGAATCGGGGGGCCGTGCCTGCCCTGATGGAGATCCTTTCTGCCTGCGCCGTCGCGGGGATCCTGGCCTGGGCCGCCGCGGGCTCCGGAGTCCCTCCCGAGCGGCTGATCTCCTTCCTGGCCGCGGTGGTCCTGGTCTACCAGCCCACCAAGGAGCTGGGCCGGGTAGGGGCCTTCGCCCTTCAGGCCGCAGCGGCGGGAGAGCGCATCTTCGGCATCCTGGATCTGCCCCCGGCGGTCCGGGAGGAGCAAGGGGGCAGGCCGGCGGACGCCCGGGAGCTGCCGCCCTTCCAGAGGGAGATCCGCTTCGACGAGGTCCGGTTCAGCTATGGCGATCGGCGCGCTCTGGATGGCCTCTCCCTGGTGCTTCGCGCGGGCGAAACCACCGCGTTGGTGGGCGCCAGCGGATCGGGCAAGAGCACGGTGGCGCAGCTGCTCTTGCGCTTCGAGGACCCCACCTCCGGCCAGATCACCCTGGACGGAGCGGATCTGCGATCCTTGAGCCTCAGCTCTCTTCGCAGTCGACTGGCCCTGGTTACGCAAGAACCCTTGCTGTTTTCCGCCACCGTCCTAGAAAACATCCGCGTGGGACGTCTCGATGCCACCGTCGACGAGGTGAAGGCCGCGGCGCGGGCGGCCGGTGCGGAGCCGTTTATCGAAGCCCTCCCGCGAAAATATGACACCCAGGTGGGGGAGCGGGGCGCGTTCCTGAGCGGGGGCCAGAAGCAACGGCTGTGCCTGGCGCGAGCAGTTGTCTCGGGCGCGCCGATCTGGATTCTGGATGAGCCGACCAGCAGCCTCGATGCGCAGAGTGAGCGCGAGGTGGAGGAGTCTTTGGCCGCGCTCCTTCCCGGGCGCACGGCGGTGGTGATCGCCCATCGGCTCTCGACCATCGCCGGAGCCGCGACCATCCACGTCCTCGAAGGAGGGAGGGTGGTGGAATCGGGAGCTCACCGCACCCTGCTCGACCGCCGCGGCACCTACGCCCGGCTCTGGGCCAGCCAGCATGTCGGGAACGCGGCATGAAGATCCTCAAACCGCTCGGCCGGATCCCCAGGGTCTCGCCTCCGTTCTCGCGGGGAAGGCGGCGCGCGGAGAGCCGCCGGCGCGGGCTGCTGCTGTTGGGGCTCCTGGCCCTAGCCCTGGTTCTGCCGGCCCTCTACGCTTCCTATCCGGAGGTGGCGGTGACGCCCTCGCGGCAGTGGGTGCGCGGCGCCTATCACCTCCATTCCAAGGCCTCCGACGGCAAGGGCACGGCCGAGGAGATCGCCCTGGCCGCCAAGGAGAGCGGCTTGCAGTTTGCCGTCCTGACCGATCACAACCAGGGGATCCTTCCCAGGCCCCGCTACCAAGAGGGAGTGCTCCTGATCTTCGGCACCGAGCTTTCTACGCCCTGGGGCCACCTGGTGGCGCTCGGAACCCCACGAGGGCCGGGCGAGGCGGAGCGGAAGGGAGATCCGGTGACCTGGATACACGACCAAGGGGGGGTCGCGGTCGTCGCGCATCCGGTCCAGGCCCGCAACCCCTGGAAGGATCTGGCTGCCGCCCGACGGGCCGACGGCTACGAGCTCTACTCGGGTGACACACTCTGGCGCGATGCCTTGCGCAAACCCTTCTCCCGGCTGCTGCCGGCCCTGGGCGCGCTCTTCGTCCGCCCTCGCCACGCGATGCAGGACCTGGTTGCACCGCAGCCGGAGGCCTTGGAGCAGCTCCTGCAGCTCTCGGCGCAAGGGACCAGGGTGGCTCTGTGCGCCCACGATGCCCACGGTTTTCCCGCCTACCGAACCACCTTCGAGTCGCTGGCGCTCTACCTCCCCTTGGGAGGTGCGGGGTTGGACAAGAACCCGGAGGTGGCGGCGCAAGCGGTGTTGGGGGCTTTGAGCTCCGGCTCTGCGGTGTGTGGCTTCCGGGCACTGGGCGAGCCCGAGGGATTTGCCTTGACCGCCTCGCCC
>JBGTHI010000393.1:0-4366 GCA_041746295.1 Myxococcaceae bacterium | reverse complement strand
GCCGGGGACGCTCGTCTTGCCCTCCAAGTCGGTCACCACGCCGCCGCATTGGTAGTGAGCAGCCGGCACCACCGGGATGGGTTGCACCGCAATGTCGATCCCAAAGCCGCGGCAGGTAGAGAAGATGGTGGGGAAGCGCTCAACCAGGAAAGCCCGTCCCAGATGGGTCATGTCCAGGAAGGCGCACTCGTCTCCCTGGCGCTTCAGCTCCGCATCGATGGCTCTCGCCACGGTGTCGCGCGGCGCGAGCTCACCCCGCGGATGGTAGCGCTCCATGAAGGTCTGTCCGCCACGCAGCCGGAGCTTGCCGCCTTCCCCCCGGAGCGCCTCGCTGATCAGGAAGCTCTTGGCCTCGGGGTGGAACAGGCAGGTCGGGTGAAACTGGTAGAACTCCATGTTCGCCACCGGGGCTCCGGCCCGGTAGGCCATCGCCACGCCGTCGCCCGTCGCCACGTCCGGGTTGGAGGTGTAGAGATAGACCTTGCCGGCCCCGCCCGAGGCGAGCACCGTCACCTTGCCCAGGAAGGTCTCGATCTTTCCGTGAGGGAGGAGCGCATAGAGGCCGAGGCAGTGGCCCTTTCCCCTCGGCGCGTGGCGATCCAAAATCAGATCGATCGCCGCCGTGTGCGGGAAAAAGATGATGTTCTTTTCGCCGTCGCAGGCCGCCAACAGGGCGCGCTCTACCTCGCGACCGGTGACGTCGCCGGCATGAACCACCCGGCGCTGCGAATGGCCGCCCTCGCGGGCGAGGTCGAACTCGCCGCCCGATTTCCGGTTGAACTCGGCGCCCCAGGTCACCAGCTCTTCCAGCCGGAAGGGCCCTTCGCGGACGGTGGTCTCCACCGCTTCGCGGTGGCAGAGTCCGGCGCCCGACTCCAGGGTGTCGGCGACGTGGTGCTCGAATGAATCCAATGGATCCAGCACCGATGCGATGCCGCCCTGCGCGTATTGCGTGTTTCCCTCGTGGCGTGCCCGCTTGGTGAGCACCGCCACCGTGCCGTGCTCGGCGGCCTTGAGCGCGAACGTCAAGCCCGCCACCCCGCCGCCAACCACCAGGAAATCAAACGTGTAGGGCATCTGCGGTCTTCCCTAACCCCATGTAAGCGTTGGAAGCAGGGAGGATTAATTGGTCGGCCGGGACAAAGAAACGTTATTCTGACAGGGCAGTCGTCCCGTCATTTCAATGCGCTCGACCCTCGCTCTCCTGAGCCGACTCTGCCTTCTGTTGCCCACGCTGGCCCACGCCGACGCGGTCTATAAGTACGTCGAGCAGGACGGGACCGTTATCTACACCAATGTTCCCCCTCCGGCGGCCAAGCGGGCCACGCGGTTGAAGGGGACCTTCAGCCGTGCGCCCAAGCCATCTGAGCCCCCCGCCCAGCGCGCGACGCCGGAGCAGTACCTGGCCTGGATCGACGGCGCCGCCAATCGCTACAACCTGCCGCCCGCCTTGGTGCGGGCGATCATGCACGCGGAGTCCAACTTCGATCCGCGGGCGCTCTCGTCCAAGGGCGCCTCCGGGCTGATGCAGCTGATGCCGGGGACCGCGGAGGCGATGTTCGTGAAGGACATCTTCGATGCGCGGGATAACATCGAGGGCGGCACGCGGTATCTGCGCGTGCTGGCCAACCGGTTCGATGGCGATCTGATCCGGATGATCGCCGCCTACAACGCCGGCCCGGAGGCGGTGGCCCGTTACGGCGGTCAGGTGCCTCCCTACTTCGAGACGCAGGCCTACGTGAAGAAGGTGTTGCAGCTCTACTATCGCTACAAAGAGCGGTCGGCACTGGCGCGGAGCGAGTAACGCCATGTCCAACGCTCAGCCGATTTTCGAAGCGGTTGAGGACGCCCTGCACGACGCCCAGCGGCTCCTCGAAGCGGGCCGGGCCGCCGAGGCGATGGAGGGGCTGGAGTGCGCTCACGCCGAGTTCCCCTCCGATGCGCGGGTGCGGAATCTGCTGGCGATGGTTTCCTTCAAGGCTGGGAAGCATCCGCGCGCGGCCGAGCTCTATGGCTCCCTCATCGACGAGAACCCGGCAGATCCTTCGCTGCGGCTGAATCTTGGATTGGTGCTGCTCAAGCTGGGTGAGCTGCAGGGGGCGGTCGACGCGCTGCAAATCACCCTGGAGCTGGATCCGGAGCATGCGCGGGCGCGTAACTATCTGGGTGTGGCGCTGGGACAGCTGGGCGACTACGCGCGGGCCAAGGAGCAGTTTCTCCTCGCCGGCTCCAAGGCGCAGGCGGAGCGGATGGAAGAGGCCCAGCGCGCCGCTGAAAGCCTGGAGGCGGAGGTCTCGTTGACCACCGACGAGATGGTGCCGGAGGGCGAGGTCATTCCCGAGGGGCTCTCCGCTTGGGCCGAGCAGCAGCGCTCGGTCTGGGTGACCCCCTCCGCGCGAGAGAACGGCGGCGTAGCGCCGTTCCATGGCGAGGGGGGCTCTCTCTGGGTCAGTCTGCAAGGTTCGCTCTGGATCAAGCCTGCGGGGCTGCGGGTCTCGTCCGGCGCCATGCGGTGGGTCCCGGGTGTGAAGCGGTTCGGAGGAAAGTACAGCGACCGACCCCTGGGTGAAGGACGGGAGCGGATCTTCATGGTGGAGGGGCAGGGCAGTCTGTTCTGCGCCGAGGAGACTGGGCGGACCTTCACCGTGTTGGAGATGGGGGACGAAGACGCCTTCTTCCAGCTCCGAGGCGTCTACGCCCTGGAGGGGACCATGCCGTTCGAGAACGGTCGGCTTCCCTCCGGCCGCGCGCAGCTGGATCTGGAATGGATGCAGGTGCGTGGTCCCGGCGCGATCGTCCTCTCCTATCCGGGGCAGGTCACCGCCGTGGAGGTCCGTCCGGGCGCGCCGATTCAGGTTCCGTTGGTCCACCTGGCTGGCTGGTATGGCCAGCTCTCCACCCGATTGACCGCGCTGTGGGAAGGCGAAGGCGCGATCTCATCCATTGACCTGACGGGCGAGGGTGTGGCGCTCTGGGTTAAGCCGACTTCGTAGATCGATGAACAACTTATTAACCCGATGGTGCGCTGAGGAGGTGTCGGCCCCGGATGGGTGATAAGTCAAGAGGGTGAGTCGAGCTCTTCGAAAGCGGAAGCCGAGACCTCCCAGGACCTCACGGGCCCAACGAACACCCAGCGTGCTGTTACGGGAGTTCTGGAATCTGCCCAATATGTTGAGCATGGCGCGGATCGCGATGATCCCGCTGTTCGTCTGGTTCACCTACGAGGGTGACCCGCTCAACTCCTTGCTGGCCGCGGCGACCTTCGCGGTGGCGGCGATCACCGACATCATCGACGGCTGGCTAGCCCGGCGCTGGAACCTGGTCACGGTGGTGGGGAAGTTCCTGGACCCGTTGGCGGACAAGCTGATCGTCACCGCGGCGCTGGTGATGCTGGTGCGGCTGGGCCGGGTCCCTTCATGGCTGGTGATCACCATCCTGGCGCGGGAGCTGATCGTCACGGGGCTCAGGTCTGTGGCGGCCAGCGAAGGGATGGTGATCGCTGCGGGGCAGGAGGGAAAGTGGAAGACCTCCTTTCAGCTGGTGGCGATCATCTGCCTCTGCCTCCACTACGTGCACCCGCTGGATCTGGTCTGGGCCAGCTATTCGGTGGATTACAACGCGGTAGGACAGGTGCTTCTGTACCTGTCGGCAGTGATGGCGGTCTGGTCGGCGGCGGTCTACTTCAAGGGGTTCCTGGCGATGCTCTCCAAGCGGGAAGCGGGCGCCAAAGAGGCCTGAGCACGCCTGAAGACGGAACTTGAAATGGGGAATCGGGGTCGATATACCCCCCCGCGCTTCGGAAGCAGGTCACAGGTTGTGCGGGAATAGCTCAGCGGTAGAGCATCGCCTTGCCAAGGCGAGGGTCGAGGGTTCAAATCCCTTTTCCCGCTCCATTAAGCCCTCGGAAACTCGAGGGCTTTTCTTTTTCCCGACTCCTATGCGCTGTTGGTGCGCTGTTCTGAATCGTGAGGGACTGCAGCCGGCGCTTCCAGAGCCTCGACGGCGGCCCTTTTCACGTCCGGCGCCAGGTGCGCGTACCGCATCGTCATAGCCAGGCTGGTGTGCCCGAGGAGCTCCTGGATCTCCTTGAGGCTCCGACCGCGCATCACCAGGTGGCTGGCGAATGTGTGCGCAGGTCGTGCGTGGTGAGCCGCTTGGCCAAGCCGGCGCGTGTGCAGACCCGAGGGACGACTGACTTGATGCGGCTATGGGTCAGCCTCGTGCGTCGACGTGGTAGTCGATGTGCACGCGCGGCCGCGCCCACCGCGCAAACTCGTACGGCCGCGCCGGCAGCGGTTTCAGGCAGGAGCGCTCGATTTCCTCGAAGAGCTCTCGGCGCGACTTTTTCAGCTGCCGCATCGTGCGA